>JAYVDT010000590.1:0-8816 GCA_043749265.1 Rhodanobacteraceae bacterium
GCAGGATTGCGGCCAAGAGGAGGAAGCTGCGCGTGCGGAGCTCTATCATCTGTGAAATTTCAATGCCATCCGCAACGCAGGTACTGTGACGTTTGTTTAGGGTCCAGCCGTCGTGTAGGCTCGGCGAGTGTGGAATGGAAGTTCGGGAGCATAATGACGAGACTTTGCAAAAGTTTCTATGTCGCGGTCACCGCGTTGGCAGCGTGCATTATGCCCGTGTTCGCGCAGCAAGCCGCGTGGACGGTCAAGCCGGAATGGGTCCGCGCACATGAGGAGTTTCTGGCCAGCGACGTGATGGCTGGGCGGGGAAGTGCGACGCGTGACGAAGAGATCGCCGCAACTTATGTTGCCAGCCGATTCATCAGCTATGGCCTGAAACCTGCACCCGGGATGGCTGGCTATCTGCAAAGCGCGGAGATTGAAAAGCCGACTCTGGATGGCAAGGCGACCTTGACGCTGGGTGCAACTGTCTTGCGTGAGGACCAGGATTTCACGCTTTTGATGAGCATGGCCAAGGATGAAGCCGGGTCACTAAAGGTCGTTGCCGCTGAGAAGCCCGTACCGCAGGGGGAACTACGAGGCCAGGTCGTGGTGGTGAAGGTGCCCGCGGGCAAGGTCGCCATGCAGGAGTTGAATAACTTCCGCAGAAGTGGTGCGGCGATGCTGATTGTGCCGGAGGATGCGTCCACCAAGGGCTCCTGGACGATGTTTGGCGGCAAGACGATGACGCCCATGGGATTGAAAGGCGAGGTGCGGCCCGGTTTGATCACGATAGTCGTCATCCGCGCGTCAGCGCAGAGCAAGCTTGCGGCGGCAAAAGATATCGAGACTGCATCGCTCGCCGTACACGTGCAGCCCGTTACGACACCACGCAGGACCTTCAATGCCATCGGATACCTGCCTGGAACAGATCCTGCGAGCGGCACAATTCTGCTGACCGCTCACCTCGATCACCTGGGCGTTGGCGCGCCGGTCGATGGCGACTCAATTTATAACGGTGCGAATGATGATGCAGCCGGCACGACCGCCGTGTTGGAGCTTGCACATGCGCTCGCCAACGGGCAAAAGTTGAAACGCGGAGTTTTGTTTGTTTGCTACGGCAGCGAGGAGGCCGGGGCACTGGGTTCGACGTACTTTGGTGAGCATCCGCCCGTACCGCTTGCATCCCTTGTGACGAATCTCGAGTTCGAGATGATCGGCAACCAGGACCCGAGGATGCCCAAGGGGGTGCTTCTGCTGACCGGCTGGGAGCGGTCGAACCTGGGTCCGGTATTGAAGGAACATGGCGCTCTGCTTGGTCCCGACCCTTATCCTGAGCAGCACTTCTTCGAGCGCAGTGATAACTACTCGCTTGCCCTGAAGGGAGTCGTCGCACATACCGCCGCAGGCTGGGGAACGCCCCCGACTTATCACAAGCCCAACGATGATCTGGCGCATCTGAACTTCGACTTTATGACCAGCGCAATCCAGTCGCTTGTGGAGCCCGTCCGCTGGCTCGCGATGAGCGACTTCAAGCCGTCATGGAATAACGGCGGCCAGCCCAAGGGCCGGTAAATCTCACTATCAAGTAGCACCAGTATCTGGAGGATTCGATGGCTTTGACTGCAGCAGTGGCGTTTGCGAAGGACAATGGGGATCGGTTTGTTGAAGAGTTGAAGGCGCTGCTGCGTATTCCGTCCATCTCGACGGACCCGGAACGCGTCGGCGACGTGCGCAGGGCGGCTCAGTTTGTAGCGGATGAATTGAAGCGCATCGGCATGCAAAATGTGCAGCTTATCGAGACCTCTGAATCCAATCGTCAGGGCCATCCGCTCGTATATGCGGACTGGCTCAATGTTCCCGGCAAGCCCACGGTCCTGTGCTACGGCCACTACGACGTGCAGCCCGCCGAGCCGCTCGACGAATGGAAGTCGCCGCCCTTTGAGCCGGAGATTCGCGATGGCAACATCTTCGCTCGCGGCGCGGTCGATGACAAGGGCCAGATGTGGATGCACGTGAAAGCGTTGGAATCCCTGATGGTGGCGGGTGGCGGCACGCTGCCCATCAACGTGCGGGTCATTATTGAAGGCGAAGAAGAGGTCGGCGGAGAGGGCATCGCAGCCTTCGTGCGTGAGCATGGCGAGCAACTGAAGGCGGATGTCGCATTGGTCTCGGACACAGAGATGTTCGCGCCGAACACCCCCACGCTATGCGTCGGCCTGCGTGGCATGATCTACACCGAGATCGAAGTTCACGGAGCCCGCACCGATCTCCACTCCGGCATGTACGGAGGTGCCGTTCCTAATCCGTTCGTCGCGCTCGCCCAGATCATCGCCAAGCTGAAAGACGAAGAGGGCAAGATCCTGATTCCGGGTTTCTACGACAAGGTCCAGAAGCCCACCGACGCCGAGATCAAAGCCTGGAAGGCACTGCCCTTTGATGAAGAGGAGTTCCGCAAATCCGAGGTGGGGAGCGTTGCGCTCACCGGAGAGCCCGGCTACTCGGCTTTGGAGCGGACCTGGATCCGGCCGACAATGGACGTCCACGGCATGCCTGGGGGCTTTATCGGCGCCGGTGCCAAGACCGTGATCCCGGCCAAGGCCGTGGCCAAGGTCAGCATGCGCCTGGTGCCCGATATGACTCCCGCCGAAAGCTTCGCGCAGTACAAAGCGTTTGTCGAATCCCTGACCCCAAGGGGCTGCACGCTGGAGGTGAGACTCATCCACGCCGGCGACCCCATCGTCGTCTCGACGGATAACAAATATGTCGGCATGGCCAACGATGCCATGAAGACTGTCTTCGGGAAGGAGACGGTTTTCGTGCGGGGCGGTGGTTCCATCCCTATCGTCGGCGACTTTGTCCGTGTGCTCGGCATCCCCACGTTGATGATGGGCTTCGGTTTGCCGGACGATAATCTCCACGCACCAAACGAGAAGTTCAACCTCAGTAACTTCCATAGAGGAATCGAGTCGATCGTGCGGTGGATGGGACTTGTGGGGGGTGCTTGATCAGCCCGCTGCTTCCCGTCGGCGGATATGTTCTCGCTGGCGGGCTGAGTTCGAGGATGGGGCAGGAGAAGTCTCTGCTGGAGTTAGCCGGAAAGCCATTGATCGCTCATGCTGTTGAAAAGCTTCGCCGCTTCTGCGCGGATGTCTCGATTCTGGCGAACAACGAGGTCTTCGGCGGGTTTGCGCCGACGGTCCCCGACCTGCACCCTGGATGCGGTCCCATGAGTGGTATGGAGGCCGCGCTGGTCCACTCTCCACACGACTGGAACCTGATTCTCCCGGTTGACGTCCCCTTCCTCCCGACACTTCTGCTGGAAACCTGGTGCACAACTACTCTCGCCGATGGACAAGGCAAGGGCACCCGCATCGCGATGTTCGAAGAAGGGGGCATTCCTCAGCCCGCGCTGCTGATGATCCATCGAGATATGGCGCCATATCTGCAGACCGCCCTGGCCCGTGGTGAGTTTAAGCTCGGTTCCGCGTTGCATCTTGGGGCCGCAAGTATAGCTGCCGACCGCGATCTCCATCCATCCGCTGTCCTGCGAAGATGGTTATGGGGAGCGGAATGCGATCTGCATGCAACTGGGACAGGTTGGCAGGCACTCACGGAAGCTCAAAAGTGCCACCGGAACCTCTGGTTTGCGAACCTGAATACTCCGGAAGATTTTGCAAATGCCGCGCAGTTCGTCAAGGTGCTCGATACTTGGGCCGATGTCCCGGGATTCGCATCGAATAGGCTAATAACTTGTACTGAAGGGCGATAGATGTCGAATGGCAATGGGCAAGACGGAAAGATCCATCCGGATAGCAAAGTAGAGAAGGGCCAGCCCGCGCAAGAGCCGGACGCGGAGCTTTTGGTGAGGTCGGATGTTTCGGCAGACGTGGCAACGGCTGTCGGCGACTTCATGGATAAGGCCGCCGCGCAGAATGAAGCGGCGATCGACGAAATTCCAGACGACAAACACAATCAGCCCGGGGCATACATCTCCTTTGAAAAGGTCTCCAAATCCTTTGGCAGCTTTGTTGTCTTGAAAGAAGTCAGCTTCTACGTCAACCCTGGCGAGACGCTCTGCATTCTGGGCCGAAGCGGAGTGGGCAAGTCCGTCTCGCTGCAGATGCTGCTTGGCTTCCTCAAGCCCGACTCCGGCAAGATCATGGTCGCGGGTGAAGACATTACCCGGTTCAACGAAAAGCAGTTACAGGCTATCCGCCGCAAAGTGACGATGGTCTTTCAAAATGGGGCGCTCTTTGACTCCATCACGGTGGGAGAAAATGTCGCCTTTCCACTTCGTGAACGCAATGACATGGAAGAAGATCAGATGATGCAGGTGGTCAAGGGCCTGCTTGAGATGGTTGGCGTGGCCGGCATGGAAAATCTTCTCCCCAGCGATCTTTCTACAGGTATGAAGCGTTCAGTTGCCATTGCCCGTGCGCTGGCTTGCCAGCCGGAAGCGGTGCTCTATGACGAACCGACAACAATGGTCGATCCGCTGATGGCGCATCTTTTAGGAAATTTGATCGAACGCTTGAAGCAACAGCTTCATCTCACTAGTATCGTCGTCACGCACGACATGCGTTTTGCGAAGAAGTTAGCGGACCGTGTTGTCTTCCTAAACGATGGAGACGTGCGGTTTTTTGGAACGATGGAGGAGATGGAACGCAGTGACGACCCTATATTGCAGGAATTCCTTACACTTGATCAACTGGTTTTGCCACGATAGGGCAATTTGGCATCGTAGTAACCATTGACTGAGGGGATTTGTATACGCTTGTAAGGCAACGTATGCTAGCGGTTAGCTCACGCCTGACCGCTTTCTGCCCCCATTGTGGTATTGGCAAGCTCGTTGGTGCGATGCGAGGATCTCAGCTTACCAAGAGGTAATGAAACTCATGGCAGCTAACCCTTTAGTCGATCGACGTGCCGGCAATCAGCCGAATGTGCATTACCGGACACGGGTTACAGACGAAAGTAAGGTTCCTGAAGGACGTTCGCAGATGGCAACACCGGATTATCTCCAACAAGTCATTGTCTCTGGAAGGCGCAGCGCAAGTGGACGAGTGAACTCCACACGGCGCGGTTGGTTTCAGCGCCCATCCGTGACTGGTCTGGTGTGGTCTTCGCTCGATATGTTAACGGTTTTTGTCGCCGCCATCATGGCTCTTCGCATCCGGTTTTCCACCCCTTTTGGACATGCTTCATTTTCTTTCATCCCCCTTATCCTGCGGACCACGCCTCGCGTTTGGGCCCTGTATCTCCTTTGGTATGGGCTAACTCTAATTTTCATCACGCGTTCTTACGGTCTTTACGGCCCAATCCAAAATCGCAGCGGACTTCATGAACAACGCGTCACATTTCAAGCTACGCTGACTGCCGGCCTGCTGCTTTGCGGGGCCCTGTATATGACGCAGGGTGTGCTGGTTTCGCGCATGGTGGTTGTTGCGCTAGTGGCCATTACGGCGGCATTGCTCTCTGTTCGGCGTGCGATCTGGCGTCATATGGAATATAGCCGTTATCGCAAAGGCCTTGAGACTCGCAATGTCCTGATCGTCGGCGCTGGACGGGTTGGCCACGCCCTCCGCAACCACCTTGAATCGCTTCGGCACCTGGGCTTCCGCTTCAAGGGATTTGTCGCGCTGACGGAACGTGAGGCCGAATCAGGCGATGCCGATGTGGTCGGTGACGTCCGCAACACTCTGACGCTGGCCCGTTCCCTCTTCGTGGATGAAATCTTTTTATCTGTCCCCGCTGAAAAGAAGCTGGTGATTGCGCTGGTACAAGAAGCGCGCGCTGCCGGGATCGACGTCCGTGTGGTTCCGGACCTTTACGATGGCCTCGCCTGGAACGCTCCGGTTGAGTACATTGGCCAGTTCCCGACGATTCCCTTGCACCGCCGTGACTTCCCCATTGGGTCGTTCTTGATGAAGCGCGCGCTGGACATGACTCTCTCGACCCTGGCCCTGCTGGTCCTTTCTCCCGTGCTCCTGGCGATCGCAATCGGCGTCAAGTTTGGCTCCAAGGGTGCTGTCTTCTACAAAGCAGCCCGCATCGGGCGCAAGGGGCGCACCTTTGACTGTTACAAGTTTCGTACCATGGTGCCGGACGCGGACCTGCTCAAGGCCGACCTCGCACACATGAACGAACGCGAAGGGGTGCTCTTCAAGATCGTTGACGACCCGCGCATTACCAAGATCGGCAAGGTTTTGCGCAAATACTCGCTAGACGAACTGCCGCAGTTTTACAATGTTGTTCGCGGCGACATGAGCCTAGTCGGACCGCGACCTCCAATCGCGTCCGAGGTCGAACAGTACGAACTGTCTCATCTGCGCCGTCTGGACGTGTTGCCCGGAATCACGGGCCTGTGGCAGGTGGAAGCGCGTCAGGATCCGTCCTTCGACAGCTATATCTCGCTCGATACGGCGTATGTCGAAAACTGGAGTTTCTGGCTCGATCTGAAGATTCTCGCTCGCACCGTAGCAGTCGTCTTCAGCGGCACCGGCTCCTGAGAGCCAGCATGACAATGCAAAAGCGGGTTCCCTTGGGTGCCCGTTTTTCGTTGCTCGTTGGTAAACTAAGGGAGTGAAGATCGCACTCGCTCAGATTGACCCGACCGTTGGAGATTTTGTGGGCAATGTCGCCAAAATACTGGCTTTTGCGGAGCGCGCGAGTGCACTCGACGCGGATCTGGTGGTCTTTCCGGAGCTTGCTGTCTGCGGCTATTGGCCGGCTGATCTGCTTGAGAAAAAAGCATTCGTGGACCGCGCCGGCGAGGCTCTGCAGGAAGTCTGTACCTGGACCAGGTCTCCCGGACGTCCCGCGATACTGTGCGGCGGCGTCATCCCCGTGGAAGAAACACGCGAGGGCAAGTCCATTCGCAACGTAGCCGTGCTGATGGCCGGTGGGGAGGTCAAAGCAGTGCAGGGAAAGATGCTGCTGCCTTTTTATGACGTCTTCGACGAACAGCGATACTTTGAACCTGCTTTGGCGCAAACGCTGGTCACTATCCAGACCGCACAAGGCCCTGAACCCCTTGCGATTACGGTCTGTGAGGATGCATGGAATGACAAGGGATTCTGGCCGCGGCGCAGATACGCTGTCGATCCCGTCGAACGCCTGATGGAAACCTGGGATACCTATGAGACCGAGGTCAAGAAGCAGCAGCGCGTCATTGTGAACATCTCCGCATCGCCCTATTGGCAGGGCAAGCGCAGCGTTCGCGAACAGATGTTAGGTGCCCTTGCGAAACGCCACAAGGCCTTTGTGGCCATGACCAATCAGGTCGGCGGCAATGACAGTCTCATCTTCGACGGAAGCTCGCTGGCCGTAGGGCCGGATGGCGCTGTCGTGGCGCAGGCCGCGTCGTTTGCTGAAGACCTCGTGATCTTCGACACATCCACTGATGGCCGCGCGATCAGATCCGAAGAGGTCAGATTCGAGGTATCGTGCGACGAGGAGATTTTTACCGCAAGCAATGACTTTGAAGTCAAAGCTACGTGGGATGCCCTTGTTCTCGGCACCCGGGATTACGTGCGCAAGTGCGGTTTCTCGAAAGCCCTCGTTGGCCTCAGCGGCGGCATTGATTCCGCGCTTGTTGCGGCGATCGCGGTGGAAGCGCTGGGCGCGGATAACGTAACGGGGATTGGCATGCCGAGTGGTTATTCCTCCGAGGGATCGAAGGATGACGCACGCGACCTCGCCCAGCGGCTTGGAGTTCGCTTTGAGATGCTGCCGATTCGCGATGACTTCGAGGCGCTGATGCGAACCCTGGACCCGCTCTTTCATGGCACAGCTTTTGGATTGGCGGAAGAGAATCTGCAGTCGCGTCTACGTGGACTATTGCTGATGGCGATCTCGAACAAATTCGGCGCGCTGGTGTTGACCACTGGCAACAAGAGTGAGATGAGCGTCGGCTACAGCACGCTTTACGGAGACATGGTGGGGGCGCTCGCGGTTATCGGCGATGTGATGAAGACGCAGGTGTATGAACTGAGCCGCTACGTCAACCGCGAGCGCGAGATCATTCCACACGCTACGATAGCGAAGGCGCCGAGCGCGGAGTTGCGGCCGGAACAGAAGGATACTGACTCCCTGCCAATGTACGAAGTTCTGGACCCCATCCTCGAAGCGTATGTGGAGCGATACTGTTCTGCGGAACAGATTGCCCGGGATCAAAAGGTGGACGTTGCGCTGGTGCGGCAGGTGCTAAAGCTCGTGGAGCGCAGCGAATATAAGCGCCAGCAGGCCGCGCCCGTGCTGAAAGTAACGCGTAAATCGTTCGGAACGGGAAGACGTTTCCCGATTGCGGTGAAGTATCAGGTTTGAATCTTGCGGTAGAGGTAGCGTTACGGCCGTTGCACGGCAGAAGGATGGACAGGTTGGCAAGTTTTACGAAGGTATTTCACGTTGCGGTTGGCGTAGCAGTTCTGGGATTGACCGGCATGACCCTTGCACAGGTGACACCGCCGAACGCTCCGATTTCGGCTGGTCAGAAGACTCAGGCTGCGCCTGCACTCAAGACGGCCCCCGCGCAGAAGCCTGCGCCTTTGCAGCTACAATCGCTCGATCCAGCTACGCGACCTGACCCGTTTCCCCCCGTAAACCCCAAGAACTTCACGTCGGATACACCCACACCTGCAGCAGTGGACAGCTACCTGCGCGCGATGATTGGCTATGACGCGAACCGAATCTGGCGGGTCGTTGCCATCCAGAAGACGCCCGCACCGGGCGTGACGAAGGTTACCGCGCTGGTGTCTGAGCGCACACCGAATGCCAAGATTCAGACCGCATCGTTTTACGTGTTGCCCGATGGCAAGCACCTCCTTGCGGATTCG
>JAYVDT010000591.1:0-2630 GCA_043749265.1 Rhodanobacteraceae bacterium
ACGTCAGGCATTCCAATCGACTGGCTCAGGGTGATGGCGCTGCCGGAGGGAGAATCCAGCTTGGAGGCGTGGTGGATCTCTTCGATTTTGAAGCTGTAGCCAGCGCCCTTGAGGGCACTGCCCATCTTGCTTGCGAGCTGATACATGACCTGCATGCCGACGGAGAAGTTGGTGCCGTAGAGCAGGGCACCGCCCTTGCGTTCGGTGAGCCCGCGCATGTCGGCGAGCTTGTCATACCAGCCGGTGGTGCCGATGACCATCTTTGCGCCAGTGGCGAGGCAGGCACGCATGTTCTGGACGGCGGCCTCGGGCGTGGTGAAGTCGATGACGACATCGAAGCCGGCGACGAAGGGGTAGGTCAGGGCGGATGCAGCCTGGTTTTCCTTTGCGTCAAGCACGTGCACGCTGTGGCCGCGCTCAGAGGCGACTTCTGCAACGAGCTTTCCGGTCTTGCCGGGGCCCAGAACTAAAATGCGCATGAATATTCCCTTTCAATTTTCGTTATCTGTCTAGCGATACGATACTTCAGGCGAGCAGGTGTTGCGCTGCAACGTCAAAGACCGTCTCATCGGGGTTGGTGAAGAAGGCTTTGTGAAGCGAACGAACGGCTTCATCCACATCTTCTTCGTCGATCATGAAGCTCATATTGATCTCGCTGGCGCCCTGCGAGATCATCCGTACGTTAACGTGCGAGATAGCCGTGAAGACACGTCCGGCGATCCCATTGTGACCTCGAATATCCTCTCCAACCAGACAGACAAGGGCTTTGCGGCCTTCGTATTTGACGTCAGCAATTTTGCTCAGCTCGGCGCAGATGGCGGGGAGTTGCTCATTTGAATCGACGGTGAGCGAGATGGAAACTTCGCTGGTCGATACCATATCAATGGGGCACTGGTACTTGTCGAATACGTCGAAGACTGCCTTGAGGTAGCCGTGCGACATAAGCATACGGCTGGCGACAATGTCGATGATGGTGAGGCGTTTTTTGGCCGCGATGCTCTTGAAGGGCGAGGAGCAGGGTGCGGCCATGGCGGTGATGCGCGTACCTTCGTTGGCGGCGTTGCGGCTGTTGAGCACAAAGACTGGGATGGACTTCTGCACTGCCGGGAGGATAGTCGCGGGATGCAGGACCTTGGCTCCAAAGTACGCGAGTTCCGCGGCTTCTTCAAAGCTGATGGTCTTGACGCGGAGGGCCTCGGGAACGATGCGGGGATCGGTCGTCATGATGCCGTTTACGTCGGTCCAGATCTCAATGGCACCGGCGTGGAGACCACCACCGATGAGAGCTGCGGTGTAGTCGGAGCCGCCGCGGCCGAGCGTGGTGGTGACGCCTTCTCCGCTGGATCCGATGAAGCCGCCCATGACGGGTATCTGGCCGTCTTCAACCAACGGGAGCACGTGTTCGAGAAGCTTGGACTCGATGGCGGATTCCTGGGGAACCGCCTTGCCGTAGTGCGCGTCGGTGATGATGCAGGTGCGCGCGTCCACGTGGGTGCCGGCGAGGCCCATCTCGTGGAAGGCTTCGGCGACCATGCGGCTGGAGGTGCGCTCGCCGAAGCTGACGACGAGATCATTAGTGCGTGGGGTGAGTTCGCCTACGGCGGCGATGCCGCGAAGGAGATCGTCGAGGGCGTCGAACTCCTGGTTGAGCTGAGCTTTGAGCAGGGTCAAACGGCCGTTTGAGACCAGCTCGGCTGCAGTCTGGAGATGGCGATGGCGTAGCTTGTGGGAGATTTCAATGGCGCCGGTGCGGTCATCGCGTCCGGCTGCGGCAGCGGCAGCCAGAAGCTGGTCCGTGACCTTGGCCATTGCGGAGACGACGACCACGGGCTTCAGGCCACGTTCGCGCCGACCAGCCACGATGGCGGCAGTGCGCTTCATGGCGGCTGCGTCTTCAAGCGACGTGCCACCGAACTTCATGACAACAATTGTCTGGCGGGCAGCGCTCATGCGCTTGCCCAGTCGAGCTTGCCGAGCATGGCCAGGATCTCTGCGTTCAGAATGGCTGCGCCGGCCGCGCCGCGGATGGTGTTGTGGGTAAGCAGGGTGAACTTCCAATCGAAGATGCTACAGGGCCGCAGGCGGCCGACGGTGGTAGCCATGCCGTTGCCACGCATCAGGTCCAAGCGGGGCTGCGGGCGATCGATGGCTTCTTCATACTCGACGGGCTGGGCTGGAGCGGAGGGGAGCGCGTGACCTTCGTGGATGCCTTGAAGGGGTTTGAAGTTTGCCCAGGCGGCCAGCATCTGCTCGTGCGTGGCAGGCTTCTTGAGTTTGATGGAGACGCACTCGGTGTGGCCGTCGATGACGGCGACGCGGTTGCAGTGGGCGCTCAGTCTGACGTCCATCATCGCAACGTGATCCGGCTGATCGACAGGGGCGAGTTGGCCCAGCAATTTGCCGACTTCTTCCTGCAATTTCTCTTCTTCGTTTTTGATGAAGGGGATGACGTTGCCGAAAATGTCGAGTGATGCGACACCGGGGTAACCGGCTCCGCTGACGGCCTGGAGCGTGGTGATGAAGAGGCTCTCAATGCCGAAGGCGGCGTGGATGGGCGCGAGCGCGAGCACGAGGCCGATGGCGCAACAGTTGGGATTGGTCACAATATAACCGCCAGAGGACTTGCGCCA
>JAYVDT010000592.1:0-8805 GCA_043749265.1 Rhodanobacteraceae bacterium
AGCCCACGCTCATTGTGCGCATAGTGCGCCCCAATCAGCGACGCGCCGATAGACAGCCGTCCATAATTCGGGAAATTATGCGCAAGGAAGTAAGCCCCCATCGCACCACCAAACGTCTTGTTATCAAGCACGTGATAACCGGTGATATCAGCGCCATTTGCCGACACATAAAATCCGGCGCGTGGGTCCCCCATCTCGAAGCGAACGCTTCCCCCCGTCGAAATAACACCGCCCCAGATATTCCCTCCATAGACCGCAGTCGCCGAACCCGGATCACGTAACCCCGCATAGGAAAGCTGCGTATCGGTAACTGATTGACGAGCCCCATCAAACGTAAAGTGCCGCGTTGGCCTGTAGAGAACTCGCCCCGTCACATTCCGGACCAGAAACTCATAGGGCGTAAAGCCTAGAGCGGCAGCCATCTTTCGAGAGCTGATCTGCAACTCTCCCCCAACGCCGTTAGCTACTTGCTGAGCGGGAGAATTGAAAGCGTTCGCGGGAAGCGTGCCCAGAACCGGAACGCCGGAAGTCCTCCCTTGATACTGGCTCGTGTTCAGCCTGCCGGAGTTGAGGAAAATAGCCTTCGGCACAATTGACAGCCGCACTTTATCCGCAATCGTCTGGGATACCTCTGCCGTCGTCTCAAAGTCAGTCAACCGGTCTAGACCAATCGTTCCGCTTCGGTACCGCACCCCACCAATTCCCCCACCCCATCCACTAAAGGAGGCCTCTAGGCCCGCCAGGTCCCGCTCCGTTTGCTGACGTTGCGTCAAAGGCAAAAGCGCGGGAAAAAGCGCACCGGGATTTCCTCGCAGCGGTGCAGCCAACGCATAGGATGGCGTCGCATATGCAGTCGCCTGGGCTCCAATCCCAAGACTAACCGCCGGATAAATCAGCGTGGGCTCTGCGACTGTCGGCACTGCCCGAACCAGTTCCGGCGCCGGCGCCGGCACCGCTGGAGGAGTAAGCGGTGACAGGCGGGGTTGGTGACTATGAGTAACGACCTTTGGAGTCGTCCGAGGCTGAGGATACTGCTGAATAGTCGAGCCACCGCACTGCTGTGGCATCTTGGCCATAACGACGGGACAGTTTTGCGGTGTCGAACTTACATGCATCGCTGAAGCCGTAAGGCCCGGCTGTTCGGCGTTTGATCCGGCAGTAGAAACCACAGGCGACAACACTTGCACGGGATTGCGCCGCTGGCCCGTGTACTGAACATTTTCGATGACCGCGGTGTTGTAGTCCTCCACTGGAGGCATACTCTCTCCCGTCCGCGAAACCATCGGCGTGCCCACCGGACGTGAAATGGAGGCAACAGCAGTCAGCGGCTTGTAGGGTATATAGGAGCCATATGGTTCGTTGCCACTCGGCGAGACGGGCTGAGCTGTCAGCGGCTGGGCCCTCTGTGCAGGCTGCATCTGCTTCGCAGCCTGCTGTTGCAGATATATGGCCTGAGCCACAACCGAGTGCGGTGCCGAGTCCAAAGGCCTGCCATCAGCAGCAGAGGCTTGCGGCACAACCTCGCGAAGATGAGTCTCTCCTCCTGTCGGCGTCTGTTCCTTCTCCGGTTTTGGGTTCATCCTGTAGGCGGGGACCACCGGAGCCTCCACCACCGTGCCTGACGGAGCTAGCTGCAACGAGCCACTTCCGTAACCCATAGCGGCGCTCGGAAGGTATGGCTGTAGAGAAGCACCACCCTCCCCCTGCTGCCCTCCGGGGATACCGTCAGAGACTCCGGGAGCTAAAAGATTGGCCAGTTCCTGTCCAAAACCAAACCCCGCAAGAGCCGCAGCCGAAACGGGGCGGCCTAATTCGCTCGCCAGCTCCGTCGCCGGATCCGGTGCCGGGAGTGCCTTCAGCGACGCCCGGTAGTACGCCGCCGCCAGCTTTGCGTCCCCGCGAGTCTGCTCAACCTTCGCACCCAGAACTAGTAATTCGGCGTTCTGCGGATAATGCTCTAGTCCCAAGTGGAGCCAAGTCTCAGCATCCTTAATATCGTTCACCGCCAACGCAGCGCCGATTGCAGCCTTGTAATCGATAGCGGGCGCGGACCTAAGGTCCTGCGCCTGCCAGATCATCACCGCTGGTTTCGGAAGCCGTGCGCGCGCATATCCTCCCGCCAACGCCCTGATTACGCCAGGCTGATCCGGAAAGGACCGAGCCGCCGCATTCAGGATTGCCAGCGAACGTACGTTATTACCCCTGGCCGCCGCCTGGTTCGCGCATCGTAGAGCCCAATTCGTCCAGATCGTCTGGACCGTCCGGCGCTGGTCATCGTTCAGGTCCAGGCGCCCACCCAGCGCCATTAACTGACCATAAAGGCCAGCATCATTCATCCCGCTATAAAGCAGCCACGCGCTCTGGATATCAACGTCTGCCGGCGGCAGTTTGTGCTGCTGTACATAGTTCTGCTGAATGCGACGCAGATAAACCTGTGCCTGCCTCGGCTGACTCAGGCCGTTGTAGATCGCCGCCACAGTTTGGAGAAAGTCCGTATCGTTTTCAAGTTGAGCCAGCGTTGCTGGAGGAATTTGGTGGATCTGCACCAGCGCATCGGCGTTCCGGCCCATGCCGTGCAAACTTGCCAGCAATCCATTCCACGCATCTTGCCGATCCGGATGTTCCGCGAGCACCTGCGCGTAGAGCGGATAGGCCTGCTGCAAATTGTTGCGTTGGAGATAAATCCCCGCAAGCTGAAGACGGGCCGGCACGGAGGGCTTCTGCCCCGCGGTGGTCTGCCTTGCGATCGCCTTATCCAGAATCTCCTGCGCCACATCAAGACGCTTTTGCGACTCATACACGAGAGCCACCGTCAGCTCAAAGCTGGACTCCCGTATCGCCTCCGCGTAACTCGCGGGAGGCATGGTCTCCAGCGACTGGAGCGCCTGCTGATCCTGCTTCATGGCATGCTGAGTGCTCACCAGCCCCTCCCATGCCGCAGCATTACTCCGATCCTTGGCCAAAACCTCAAGGTAGAGGCCCGCCGCTTGCTCCAGATGATTCGCTTGCTGGAGCAGTCCGGCGGACTGCAACTTCGCAGCGCTACCCGTTGCCTCAGGATGTGCCGACTTCGTTGCAATCTCGGGCGTCTTCGAATGGATCGCCTGCAGACGGTCCAGATATGCCCCCGCCAGCACGGAGTTCCCAGCCAGCTTCGCCGCACGTGCAAGTCCCCCCAGCGACTCGGTATCGTTCGGGTCTGATAACAAAACCTGGTGCCAGACGTGCGAGGCCAATCCCATCTGCCCTTGTGCTTCCAGCGCACGGGCCTTGGCCAGCAGCGACTGCCTAGCCAGTGGGCGATCCTGCCCCGTCGCGGTGTGCCCCATGGGAGCAAGATAAGTCGCGCCGAGCAAAATTGCAGGCGCCCAAATTCGAAGTGCCGAGGAACTCTTCATAGGTAATTTCAAAATAGGTTACGGAACGCAAAATGAATCAAACTAGTAACAGTTGGCTGTCATGAGACTACCGCCTTTCGCTGTCCTTGTAATCGTTTTTTCGCACTTCCCTTCAGTGCGCTACTTCAAGCCCGTCCCAACTTAGTGCCAGCGCCCTCAGAGCGAGTCCACACAGAATCAATCGATGGAAAACGGGCGAAGTTGTCCGTCAGACGTTCAAGTCGTTTTGAGCAGATTGGGGAGACGTTTTTACTCAGTTCCCTGCAGCCGGCTGCGCGCGTGCCGACGCAGCATCGCTCGAATCAGCACAGCCATCAACGAGCAGAGAATTATCGTGCTCAGGACGGCCAACCACGGAAATTGCGAGAACAGCATGTTGACATGAGTCCATGGCGGCAACCAGCCTACCCGGTACACATCGCTCCCGATGCGATACGATGTGAAGCGGGACCCATGCAACACACTCACGGACTGCGAAATATCCGAACTCTGCGAGGTGTTCAGGAAAACGTTCAGAAACTCCGGAACCACTCGATGATCGCGCAATGCAATCACGACCACGGAGCGACTTGACCCGGCTGGCCACTCCAGTCCTTCGATCAACGCATCCGGCAATCCGCCAGCCGTCTCCAGTTGAACAGATTGCACCCGCTCCGAGCTGCGAACCTTCCACCAGGCATGTTGCAAAGGTGCAAGGAAGCCCTGCGTGTCCTGAATCCTCAGCTTTTCACCATCGTCAATTTTCACCGGCAGTGCATCCCTCAATCGCGTCAACGCCGGCTGGTCCTCGACTGTACCCAGCACGATGTAGTCCTTGTTACGGTCTGCCCCCATGCCTGCATCATTCGTTACCGTCACGTTCAGAACCGGGTAGCCTGTCTGCGCGCCAAAGTGTCCCATCAGCGTCAGATACATCTCCAACTCGTCTGCCGTTGGCACGTCTGGCAACACCACCGCAGAATCGGCAAGATCAGCCTTCCGCGTAAACGGGTACCCGGCATTGGCGAAGATCTCCAGATCAGGCAAGACCTTCCAGTGCGGAATCCCACGAATGTCCAGGTATGAGTTCTTTAAAATTGCGCCCTGCAAGCTCGGTGGTGCCGTATCCAGGCACTTTGCTCTCTTCCCCACCTGAAAGCCAAACCCGTGCAACAGTGAATTCGAGAACGGACGCATATCGCTGACGGGAATCGGCACGATCGTCTCCAAATCGGCTGACCCCATTTCCGTATGCGGCATCGGAGTCGAACTCACAAACGCGGAATTCATCGAAACCTGCAGCGAACTATCGCTTGCCAGCGGAATGCCGTTATACCGATAGTTCAAGTGATAGCTCAAATTTCTTTGCGAGCCTTCCAGATACAAGTCCGGCGGCAGTCGAAAATACACTCGTACAGGCGTGCTTCCATCTCCTTGCAAATCCCGCGTCCCGGCGAGCTCACCGACATAAGTAATGCTCTCCGTACTCAGCCAACGAGGTGCATCATCGGGCTTCCGTTCTTCAATTTTTTTCGTCAGTTGTCCACGCTGCTGGTCGCCATGCAGCAGGTCGCGCTGCAAAACCAGCGTCTGGGCTGCGATCACAATGTCATCCGCACTGTCTCCTGTCAGGACTAGGAGCTTGGAATAGGGATCGACCGGGTTAGTACGCATCGCGATCGTTGCACCTATGCTTGACGTCACATTCAACGACGCTGGCAGTTCCGCCGCATTCTCCCCAATAACGATTGCATTGCCTGCGGGAATCGTGCCAAACGATACAGGAAATCGCACATGCCGCGAGTCCGTCAGCATCCCGAAGTAAGACGCGATAATCCCGGCCGCACGAAGCGCCTTCGGAGACGGCTGCGATAAAAAGACAATCGGAACGCTTGGATGCAGATTTACATTCGCATCATAAAACGGCAGCGGAAGCGCACTGAGATCGTTCTCCAGCGGCAGCAGCAAACCCGCAAGCTCCATCGTCGAGTTCACATCAACACCGCTCCACAACGATGAATGTGCAGGATCCTCGCACTCATAGGTGTAGTGTCCGATGAACTCAAAGGTCAGCTCATTCTGTCGCACCAGCATCTCTGCCGGCATCGTCAGCTTAGCCTCGAGCAGTCCGTTACCTTCGCTTTTAGTCACATCACCGGGAGAACTTACTGCAACAGGCAGCGCTGTGACTGGCAGAGTCGCAAACAGCATTCCGTTCAGGCTCACCTTCAAATGGCTGAGCGCCGGGATCAGGCCCGGCGAAAAGTGATACCGCAGATGCATGATCGCCGTCTTGATAATCTGTGTCTGAGGCACAGAAAACCGAACGGTGCGATACCCATCCACTCCTCGCAAGACGATGTTGTCAGCCACTCCCACGTCCGCAAGCGTGATGATGTTATCGAAGTTTCCGGGCGCTACAGGACGCGCGTTGATACCCCCGTCCACTGCGACGTCAGCATGAGTTCTGGCTTGCATGACCAGCATCGTCGCACCCGGTGTCGCTGGGCGATGCCCCCACAATGAGGGCCTTCTTTCCGACTGCCCCAACGCAGGCTGGAGCAGCCCCCCCGCCACAATTGCGAGCAACAATATCGGAAAGACACTCGCTGCCATACTTCTTTTATGCGCTCTCTTGCTCTTGCTAGTCCCCTGAAATGCCTGCACTAACCCACGGAAAGCGAGCTGCAGAATCCGCACCAAACTCTGCAATGGCCGGTCTGCTTCGCGGGCCTCGCCCCAACCAAGCCAGGTGTCAGCGCGAGAGTACAACAGCATCGTCAGCGCCTCCTCTTCCTGTAACGTCAAAGGAGCAAACCGTGCCCGCAGACTAGTGCTATTCGCACTCACAATCGTCGCTGGCAGCATCGCATCTCCATCCAGCACCGGGAACACCAGTCTGACCGGCTCTCCCGGAATTGCTGTGAACCCACGCAAAAAGTGAACCATCACGCCACCGCTCGACAGATCAGCCGTCACGCCCTCAACCACGGCTCCGTCGGCAAACACGACATCCGCCGGCACATTCATCGCCACACGGACGGTCTTCCGACGCTGCTGGCTCTCCCACGCAACCGCCGTCGCCACACCAAGCATTGTTACGTTGAATAATGTCCAGATCACATTCATTGCAACCGTTCCCGGACGACTGCCGTCATAGGCAAGATTCAGCGGCCAGACATGAATCAGGAAGAGCTTGGGAATCGCCATCAGCAGCCCAACCACGTTAAAGATCAGCATCACAAGAAACGGCTGCGCGATCCGCTTATCAAAGAAACGGCGGTTCAGCACTCCACCCTTGGCAGTCACATTGAAGTTTCCAAACTTCGGATTCACCAGAGCAATCATCGTCGGCAGAAAAATATACGGAGCCAGCACCGTCTCGTAAATCTCGTTCCAGAATGAGTGCCGGTGCTGCCCCTGTATCCGTGAATTCACCATTGACGACAGCGCCAGATGCGGGAACGCATAGGCCAGAATCGCCGCCCAGTATCCCGGAATATTATTCCGTCCCAGGATCAAATAAATCAGCGGTGCCGTCAGAAAAATCATTCGCGGTAACGCATATAGAAAATGCGTCATTGCATTGAAATAGCAAAGCCGTTGTGCCAACGATAGTCCCGGAGCAAACAGAGGATTATCGGTCCGCAAAATCTGAATCATGCCGCGCGCCCAACGAATCCGCTGCTTGACGTGGCCGCTTAACCTCTCCGTCGCCAGCCCCGCTGCCTGCGGAATGTTGATATATGCCGTGTTCCAGCCCTTCATCTGCATCCGCAACGAAGTGTGTGCATCTTCCGTCACTGTCTCAACCGCGATGCCGCCAATCTCATCCAGCGCCGTCCGTCGCAGCACCGCGCACGATCCACAAAAAAAAGTTGCGTTCCAGAAATCGTTGCCATCCTGAACAATTCCGTAAAACAACTCGCCCTCATTCGGAATCACGCGAAACTGACCCAGGTTCCGCTCAAACGGGTCAGGCGAGTAAAAGTGATGTGGCGTCTGCAGCATGCCCAGTTTGCCATCACGCAGAAACCAACCCATCGTTACCTGCATAAAACTTCGCGTCGGTACATGGTCCGAGTCGAAGATCGCCACAAATGGAGCATCCAGCCGTTCCAGCGCGCGGTTGATATTCCCGGCCTTGGCGTGCGCATGCTCGTCCCGCGTCATGTAGCCAATTCCCGCGTCTTCCGCGAAAGCTCTAAACTCTTCCCTATTTCCGTCATCCAGGATGTACACATTCAACTTGTCCGCCGGCCAGTCGATATTCATCGCGGCCAACGCCGTGAAACGAACCACGGAAAGTGGTTCGTTGACAGTCGGGATCAACAGATCGATAGCAGGCCAATCGTCTGAATCCTCAGGCAACGGGACCGGAGCTCGACGCAGCGGCCAAAGCGTCTGCAAATACCCCATACCCAGAATGACGAAGGCATAGCATTCAGCTAGCAACAGCATCCAGATAAAAAAAGTATCCAGCGGATTGGCCTTCGAACCGGGCTCGAACAAGTAACGAATCGTTGTCGCAACGCGCCAATACCCATAGCGGATTGTCGAAAAAATTGACACCAGCATCAAGGTAAGAGTGATCAGGTAAGACGTCGAGCTACGCTGCATCCAGATCGCGATGAAAACAGTCATCGCGCCCAGCAAAAGTTGCTGCGGCCAAGACAATTCAATTGTCGCCGTGAACAATAAAAAGAGCGTCCCGCCAGCCAGAATAAGAAAGCGAATGGCCTTCAATGTAAGACCGGCCCCCGACTCAAACTCTCGCCAGAGTGGGGATCGAGTCATCGTTCACTCCAGCGCAGGTTGCGTGAAATCGCAACAGCCGGCGCTGAAATCGTGCGGATCCAGTTGGCAACATTCAAGTAGTCCTTGGTGATTACGGAGTCCGGCGCATAATCGACCACCGTCATTCCGTCCGCCAACGCCTCGCTCACCGTTGGCGCACGCGAGATGACGAATGGCAACAACCGATCACCCAGTTGCCGCCGCAAAACCTCGCGCACATCCAGGTGCAGGGGCAGCGCAGCGTCAAACTGATTGATTACGTAGTACGGCAGAATCGGCCGCCCCTCTTCATCCGCGGCCCCTGCAAAATACTTCTCTAGTGCGTGCAGCCCGATGACCGAATTCATATCCGGCGCCAGCGGCACCAGGACCGTCGGCATAATATTTCCAAGCTTGCGAATAGCCCAGCCCGAAGTTGCATTCGAATCCAGTAAAATACGGTGGGCGGGAGTCGAACTCCGCACCAATTCCCTCCCAAAATTCTTTTCGACCGCCCGATCCCCAGTCCGCCCATCCACCTCATAGCTCATGAGATGAATCGGCGCATCTGTCATCCCGTTTGGCGGGGAAAAAGTCCGTACAACTCCCGGACGCAACTCCGTGGCGCCAAAGTAATACGGCAGCAGACCGT
>JAYVDT010000593.1:0-2622 GCA_043749265.1 Rhodanobacteraceae bacterium
ACGAGCGTTGCACCGGCACCGCTGGCGTTCCAGTCGCAGGTGTTCAAGCCGAAGGATTGGCGCAAGCAGGCCGGACTTGGAATCGGCGGACCGATTATCAAGGACAAGCTGTTCTTCTTCTTTGCGTTCGACAAGTTTCTGCGCAATTTCCCAGGTGTTGGCGCTCCTGCGAGTCCAACGTTGTTTTACGCGACACCGGATGCGGTCGCCAACGGCACGGTTTCCGGAGCGGCCTGCTCTGGGCTGACGACTGGCACGATTGACGGCGCCGTTTGTACGCTGGCTGCGAACCTGAACAAGACGACCATGGCTGCGGTAACACCGGCACAGTACACGGCGGCTTTGACGAAGTACACGGACGGGATCGGCGGGTTGAACTCGCTTACAGGTCTGACGCCGCGCACGGGCGACCAGGATATCTTCTTTCCGAAGCTGGACTGGCAGATCAATGGCAAGAACCACGCGACGATTGAGTTGAACCGCCTGCGGTGGACCTCTCCGGCTGGCATTCAGACCAGCACGTCTCCGGTGAATTACGGAATTCAGAGCTTTGGCAACGATTATGTGAAAGACACGTTCCTGATTGCGAAGCTGGATACTTCGATCACCGCATCGCTCTCGAACGAGATTCGCTACCAGTATGGCCGCGACTTTGAGTACGAGTTCAATCAGACGCCGACGGCGTATGAGAACAACGTTCTACTCAACCCGGCGGGTTACACGAATCCTTACCAGATTCCGCCGAACGTGAACATCGCCAATGCGTTTCAGTTTGGAACAGCGACGTTTCTCAATCGTCCAGCGTATCCGGATGAACGCCGCTATCAGATTTCAGACACGATCAACGTGGTTCGTGGCAATCACAACCTGAAGTTTGGTGGGGACTTTCTCCATACGAATGATCTGAGCCAGAATCTATTTTCGCAATACGGTGGGTTCAGCTACGGCGGTGCGAATTATTTGCCATTCGTAGAATATTTCACGGACTTGAACACGCTGAACGGTTGCGGCGCCACGCACAATGTGGAGTGCTACACAGGTTATGCGCAGGGCTTTGGTCCGCAGGGTTTCGAGTTCCAGACCAAGGACTACGCCGTGTTCGCGCAGGACGAGTGGAAGGTCACGCCACGGCTTTCGCTGACTCTGGGCGTTCGCTACGAGTACGAACAGCTACCCAGTGCGCAGATTCCGAACATTGTGGGACCGGGCAGCGAAGCGACCCAGGCGTTTGTGAACGGCTCAACGAACGTGTTCCCGAGCAATAAGACCAACGTCGGACCGCGGGTTGGTTTCGCGTGGGATGTGTTTGGCGATGGCAAGACTTCAGTACGCGGCGGAGTCGGAGAATTCTTCGGGCGGTTGATCAACTCAACTGTCTATAACGCGCTGGCGCAGACGGGTAACAGCAAGGGTCAGCTTTCGATCAATGCGACGAGCTCGAATACGGGAGGCCCGACGTTCCCGAAGATTCTGGATCCGAATACGGTTCCGACTGGCGCGACCTCGGTGTATTACTTCGACAAGAACTTCAAGCTGCCGGAGATTCAACAGGCTGACTTGACGGTGGAGCAGAGCCTGGGTTGGAACACGACGTTTGGCGTGACGTGGCTGGCGGCTTTTGGCCGTCGCCTGCCGAACTTTGTGGATACCAACCTGCCGAAGGCGAATGACTCGGTGACGTATACGTTTGGCGCTGGGGGTCCGGTTGCCCAGGGCACGACGATCAAGATTCCGTACTATCGGGCACTATCGAAGACGGCTCCGGGATGCGTTCCGATGCTGCCTGCGACGAGCTGCAATGGTCGGCCGAATAACTACTATGGAACCACGACAAATATCTTCTCTGGCGTGAACTCGAACTATGAGGCGCTGGTGTTTCAGATCAAGCACCAGACGACGCGCAACCTGAGCTTCAACGCGAACTACACGTGGTCTCATGCGCTGGATTATGGGGAGAACAACACTACGTTCACGAACGGGAACTCGCTGTTCGATCCTTCCAATCTGCGTGCGGATTATGGGAACTCGAACCAGAATATTCCCAATCGCCTGGTTGCCTATGCGATCTACAACACGCCTTCGAAGAACACCGGAATTCTGGGGTACCTGCTGAATAATTATGAGGTTTCTCCGAGTTTTTCGACTCAGAACGGCGCACCCTACTCGGCACTTCTGACGGGTAACTTCAGCGGCGTGTTGCTGGACAGCGGTGTTGCGGCGACGGGGTTGAATTCTGCGGCCAGCTCCTCGGGCGGCGTGAATGGAACGGGCGGCCGGGCCGGCGTCCCGGGACTGGATCGCAATATCTTCCATTACAGGCGCGATGTGTTGCTTGACCTTCGGCTGTCCAAGCGGTTCAAGGTCAAGGATCGCTATAACGTGGAGTTGCTGGGCGAAACGTTCAACCTCTTCAACCATCTCAACCAGACCGGAGTTGCCAGCACGAGTGCCTACTCGGTCGCGAACGGTGCTGCAGGTGTTCCGAATACGCTTGTCTCCAACACAGCGTTTGCTGCGTTCGATACGACGAAGTTTCTGGGTAACGCGAACAGCAACTTCATCTACACACCACGGCAGGTCCAGTTGGGGGCGCGGGTTCAGTTCTAACGGGCTGGCTCGGCT
>JAYVDT010000594.1:0-8768 GCA_043749265.1 Rhodanobacteraceae bacterium
GACCAAACTGCAGTCGCGCGAGAATGCCCGAGGAGCGATTGGTTCCCGATCGGCGAAGCTTTAGCATCCCCTGTTTTAGGGTCCAGTCTGACCTGCATTAAGTATTTCAACAAGCTCCTAAAGGGCGTTGCTAGGATTTCATGACGCTGAGGAGCACCTCAGAAACGTCCAGCGTTGCTCTATTTACCTTGTCTGGTCACTAATTTAACAATTTTTAGGATGAGCCACATTTGCTCGCTGCTTTGACTGTGCGTAAAAATCAGATCTACTTCCCTCGTCGCAGGCATTTAAAGGACGACACAATAGCCACCAAACCGACGTTCAACATCGAAGGCAGGCACTCTTCTGCTTGCAGAGAAGCCGGCGACAAGACAGCCAAACAATTCATCGAATTGCTTCGGTAGGGTCGCGACATCTGCAAAAGTCGCACCAGTAAAGAACGTCAATAGGCAACCTTAAGACCGGTTAATGATTCACATCGCTTGGGTCTCTGTCTGGAGTACGTATGAAGCATTTGTACTGGGTAGTTTTCCTGTTCTTGGTGTCCTCTTCTTCGGCATTAGCGAATGTTACTGTAAGCAGCCCCGGAAGCGGTGTTGTCGTCAACTCACCAGTACATTACCAAGCTACGGCTTCGGCAACGTCGTGTCCGGGCGGGGTGGCGTCTATCGGCGTGTACGTCAATAACCAGCTTGCTGTTGTGCAAAACGGGTCGACCTTGAGCACAGATATCGTCCTCACCGGGGGGCCGTATCACACCGTCGTTCAGGAATGGGATCGCTGCGGTGGCGCGAGCTACACACCGGTAGACATTGCGGTTGCTGGCGCGGGCGGTGGCACGGGAGGACCTCCCAGTGGTGTGACAGTGAGTTCCCCGACAAATAACAGCACGGTGACCTCTCCCGCGACTTATGCAGCGACGGCAAGCGCTGGCGCCTGCTCCTCGGGCATTGCTTCCATGGGCATTTACGTTAGCAACCAGTTGGTGTATGTCGTCAACGGAGCAACAATCAATACCCAACTCAATCTGAATCCAGGTCTTGGGTACACAGTTGTGCAAGCGTGGGACAACTGCGGCGGTTCAACCTCAGCAATAATTAACGTCGCGGTCCAGGCGACTGCGGTTGTGACCACAAGCCTCTCTGCCAACCCAATATCAATTACAGCTGGGACTTCGGCATCGCTGAAAGTGAACGCTGCCAATGCGAATCAGGTAACGATTACGGGAACCGATGGCAGTTCGTACACCTTGCCGTCAAATGGCGGCACCCAAAGTGTCAAGCCTACGACGACGACGGCTTATACCGTAAACGCATCCGGTACCGGCGGGACCGCATCAGCAAGCGCTACCGTGAACGTTCTTCCCGCGGGCACCCTGCAATCGATCAATCACGTCATCTTTATGCTGCAGGAGAACCACAGCTTTGATAATTACTTCGGGATGTTGAATCCATATCGAAAGGCAAATGGCTGGAACATTGGAGACGATGGCAAGAATTATGTCGTGGACGGGATCGACGATAAGCTTACAAGCCTTACGAACTACAATGATGAAAATCAGGCCTTCCAGCCATTCAAACTTAAGACCACCTGCGTTGATGATTTGACTTCGTCCTGGCTGGAAAGCTATGGGGATGTCAGCCGCTGGGACTTCTCATCGGGCCGCGCAATCAATATGGATGGTTTCGTCCACACGGCCGAAGGTTTTGCAAAAACTTGCACTGCTTCCGGTGTCTGTTCAGGCAGTTTCACGGATCTGGCTGGTAAACGCGCGATGGGGTACTACGATCAGGATTTCCTCAACTACTATTACTACATGGCCTCGCAGTTTGCTATCTCCGATCGATGGTTCTCGCCAATATCCAGCAAAAGCATCGATAATCGAATTGCAACTTACACGGGAGGTACGACCCAAGGCCTGGTCTTCGATCCGGGTAGCAATGATCGCCTTCCCCAGCTCAACATCCAAACGATCTTTCAGAAACTGGACCAGGCTGGGGTGCCATGGAAGATCTACTACACAGTCACGCAAGGTTACTGCATAGCAGGGACTCAATGTGGGACTTCCGGAAGTGCGAATTACCCGGCGACTGACTTTTCAGCATTGAGCTATTCTTACAAGTATATGTATGAAAATCCAACCGGAGCCTCGTGCACGGGAACTACGCAGGGTTCCAGCGTTGTCGGGGATTCGACAAATTCTTTTTGCATTGACCCAAATCACATCACACCGTTGGCAAATTATTACAACGATGCAAATCGTGGGACGCTTCCGAGTTTCGCGTTTATCGAGGCAGGTTCGGGAATCAATGATGAACATCCGGGGTCAGGACAATCTATCCTTTCTGGTCAGGCCCAGGTTTCAAAAGTTATCAACGGGTTGATGGCGAGCCCGTCATGGAAGGATTCTGTATTCTTCCTCAGCTACGACGAGGGAGGTGGACCGTTTGATCACGTGCCACCCGTACCTGGCCACTCCAATGACAACACTAATGCTTCGCTCGGTTCGATTCCGGATATCTTGCAGATCGCTGTGAATGCAGACCAATACACGCCATGTGTGCCAGGCAGTGGAACTCCTGGCACACACTGCGACTTGTTCCCTAGTGACCCCGGATCAAAATCCAGCGACTCTGCGGCGATTGGGGGCTTCGCGGCACAGCTCGGATTCCGGGTGCCCAACATGATTGTCTCCCCCTTTACTAGACGTCATTATGTCTCGCATACACCGATGGACCATACTGCAATTATCAAGTTTGTCGAGAGCCGATTCATCAGCACCTCGGCTAACCTTACGGCTCGGGATGCAGCACAGTCGAACCTGCTGGAGTTCTTCGACTTCGCCAATCGTCCATGGGCTACGGCCCCAACTCCGCCCACGCCCGTAAGCCCAACGTCGCTGGGTTACGATCCATGCCTGCCAACTAATTTGGGTCCTTAGAAATTTGAGTGCAACTGTTGTATCCAGTCGGCCGTTGCACATCAGCATAATTTTGTTTGATAACGACTTCCACTGCCAGCGATTAGTCCTGTCAGGGTCTACAGACCGTACGTTTGTCGCAATATCTTGGTTTCCGGTGCCACCTGGTGGATAGATAGCAGGAACGCATTTGTCTAATTTTGATTTGACCTCGATTCTCCTGATACTTTTGCTCCTCTTGTCTTTAGCTCAATTGCTCGGTTATTTATTTGTAAAGCTACGCCAACCCAAAGTAGTGGGAGAGATTCTGGCTGGCGTAGTGTTGGGTCCGGCTCTGATTGGGCGATTTTCATTTACGTCCGGTTTGGTGGCAGCCACGAATCACCAGATGAATGTTCTCAACTTCGTCTACTGGTTAGGTCTGCTGCTCCTAATGTTCCTTTCCGGTGCGGAGACTCGACAACTATTCAGTCGCGAGGAGCGCAGTCAGGTGAGTTGGCTGGCAATCCTGGGTACTGGTATTCCCTTCTTTCTTGGTTTGGTGCTCGGCCCGCGACTCGTTGGACCTGCCCTCATGGGACCGCGGGGCAACACTGCATCGCTGACAATTGTTCTTGCGGTCGGTATAGCTGTCACTTCGGTCCCGGTGATCTCAAAGATATTTGCCGATCTCGGCATTCTAGATACACGTTTTGCACGACTTGTTCTCGGTGTGGCTGTTCTTGAAGACATCGTGCTGTGGCTTGCGCTTGCCATAGCTACCGCGATCGCAGGCCATGCCGCACTGAATGCGCGAGCCCTATCGATTCACCTGCTCGCCACAATTGTGTTTTTTGTACTTGGTCTTACGATCATTCCTCGGATAGTCAAGCAAATTAATAAATCCCGCTTCAATGTGGTCGCGCAGCGGTCACCAATCGGCTATGCGATTATTGTTTTGCTTATTTACTGTGTGGTTGCCGGCGCACTCGACATAAGCGTTGTCTTTGCCGCTTTTCTTGCCGGTTTTGCAGTCGTCCACAAGAAGCGTCAACTATTCGCAGAGGCACTGCAAGTAATCGGTAAGGTCTCGTTCGCGTTCTTCATACCCATCTATTTCGCGATCGTGGGATTGAAACTCGACTTGATTCACGGGGTCTCTATCTTGATGGTAGCGGAGTTCCTCATTGGAAGCTGCTTGGTCAAAGTCATCTCTGTAGCCATCGCAGGGCGCTTTGCGGGCTTCCGTGGCCTGGATATCATCAATCTGGCGATCACGACAAACGCACGCGGCGGACCAGGAATCGTACTCGCCAGCGTTGCTTTTGACGCCGGCATCATTAGTCCTAAGTTTTATACGACGCTTATAGTGTCTGCGGTACTTACCTCACAGATGGCGGGGGCATGGCTCGATTTTGTGCTGCGCCGAGGCTGGCCACTGCTGGCAGAGGGCGTACCCAAAATATCTGCCGCTGGCTCCGTGACAGAGACTTAGTCCAAGCCGTTCATCATCACGGACGAGAACGATGCCCTTCAGCCCAAGTCTACTTTGGCGCTGTTTGATTTTGTTGTGACTCATGCATTCTGGTCAGACGCTGCAGGGTCTTTTGGACCCGCTCCTCAATGTTCTCTGGCGGTGCAGGCGGAACATTCACAATCGCACCGGGTCCCGGCAGGTAGGGGTCGCGCGCGTGCAATTCTGAGTCCATTGGGCTCTCAGCAGCAGGAACTCGAGAAGTGCCAGGAAGAGAGGCCGCGCCGTTTCTTCGAGTGAGAACTAATTCTCGTGGTGCCCCATCCTGTGTACGTCCAACCATGAGGACGTTGTATCCCAAATCTGCAAGAAGGTCGGTCAGGACGTTGCCAGGATTTTGGGGCCCGTACACTCCATAAACCGCGGTGCTTTCTACAATCCCGTTGATCTTCATACCGCTTATGTCAGCGATGTTACCGAGTATCTGCTTCAGGTCTGAGTTGTTCGCTTCAATGGTCAGATTGCCGTTCTTGAAGACGACTATCGCAGGCTTTGAAGGTTCACTCGTGGGCGACATAGAAAGCTGTTTCCCACGGGGAGCATCCGTCTGCGGTGTCTTAGCGGAGTGCTTCTTTCCGAGGCGGACACTGCGCATGCTAACCGATTGTCCGTGAGGATCCTGCGACCGCAATCCAAGAGCGTGTGCGGAACTTCCGGAAAACGCGCACCCAATGCAAATTATCCAAGCCGCGTACTGACAGCGACGGCATACAGGGGTCTGCGCCATGGTGTCCCTTCGCCGACCTAGAAACATCATTGCGACCCCGCTTCCTAAAGAACAGCCCATAGTGCAAAGAGCAGCCACGCAGACGCGTGTCAGCTCGTTTGTCAATGGCACAAGTATACGAGCAACCCTGGTGTACTGCGCAATCACAGGATGAAAGCTCTTAGTCTGAATGAATTTCTTTCTAAAGCACCTGTCCGCTCTGCTTATGTGGGAGACACAGGCGCTCCCAGCTCGGAAAAGTTCTGGACAACATTAGGATCATTTCTTCATCACCTGATTGATGAGATGAATGGGACGAAAGCATCACGGCTTCGACCAAAGGTGGGACAGCAATGCGGCTTTAGCAGGATTTTTCAATTGGATTTTTTCAACTATTCCTTAGGAAGCCAAGCAACCATTTGCCCGGAATAGTAATTGTGAAAGGCCATTTATGAATATCTCCAACTTTTGCCTCCTGATGATCGCGTTGCTCACTGCATCCACACCAGCATTTGCAAACGTGATCGTCAGCAGTCCGCAGACTGGTCAAACTGTCGATTCGACAGTAAGGTTTGTGGCCAGCGCGAACACAAGCACCTGTTCAAGAGGTGTTGCTGCGATGGGGATCTACGTCGACCACCAACTGATGTACGTGGTGAACGGAACGAGTGTCAGTACTGCTCTGCCATTGACGATTGGAAGGCATTTGGCTGTTGTTCAGGAATGGGACTTTTGTGGGGGTACAACAACCACCTCGGTGCCACTGACTGTGGCCGGCCAAGGTGGGGTCTGGGTCACGTCTCCCACGGATCAAAGCAATGTAAGCTCACTGACCAGCTATGTAGCAACTGCCACAACGAGTTGCCCCACCGGCGTAGCTGCAATGGGGATCTACGTAAATAACCTATTGGTCCACGTGTCGAACGGAGCCACCCTGAATACGCAAATCAATCTGGCTTCGGGGCCCCAACAGACCGTAGTACAGCAGTGGGACAACTGTGGCGGGGCATCCAAGACGCCAGTTACCGTTAATGTTCAGGGAGTCGGCACCACTCTGAAGAATATTCAGAGCAGCATTGGATGG
This sequence comes from Rhodanobacteraceae bacterium, assembly GCA_043749265.1. Classification (GTDB taxonomy): domain Bacteria; phylum Acidobacteriota; class Terriglobia; order Terriglobales; family Acidobacteriaceae; genus Edaphobacter. Next base: position 6,224 of record JAYVDT010000594.1, read on the forward strand.
AAGAGTTCTGGCCAACTCGCGCCTCGTTACGACGACTGCGAGCTACTATGCGGGAATGCCGTAACCTGGTCGATGGCGCAAGGCGTTACTTCACCCTCTTTGAGCGGCAACGCGACTCGGTTCAATCTTGGCGGTACGACCCCCTACTCGGATGCCCTGTTCTACAATCAGCTAATCGGAACGGCTTCCACGCAAGGTTTGCCCGACACCAGTCGAACGATCGTCCCCGCACTGCACAACTTTTCCTACGATGGTTACTTCTACGTCGCAGATCCGGCAAACACCCAGGCCATGGAATTTGACATCAACATGTTCCCGGGCGGTTCTGTGGGTATGACCTGGGGAACCGAGTGCCGCATCGCCGGTGGAAACGAATGGGATATTTGGGACAATGTGCAGGCCAAATGGCTTCCCACAGGCTACGCTTGCAATATCGCGAGCGGGTGGAATCACGTCACGGTGAATGCTCAGCGTGGTCCGAACAACACGCTGATCTACCAAAGCATCACCCTGAACGGCCTGACGTCCAACATAAATAAAACTTATGATCCGTTCGTGGTCCCTGCCGACTGGTACGGTGTCACCGCCAACTTCCAGATGGATGGAAATCACATGCAAACCCCCATTACCAGCTATCTCGATAATTTCAGCTTCACGTACTGGTAAGAACCAGCCCCAAAGTCCATTTTGATCGCGGCTGTCAGTTCGGCTCGATAAGTTAGGGTGGTGATACCATCCCCAAAATCGACCTCTGGCGGTCGTGAGGACTTTAAGAGGTACGAGTACCGGTACGTTTGAGAGTGAGATCACCATCCCCATGCAAGCGGCAGCATGTAAAAAATTCCATGGTCTGACCGAAAGTTCCATCGATCAGCGAATTTTTTACGCATGTTTGAAAAAGGTTGCCTGAGATGAACTGTTTATTTTAAATAGGCAGCACAACCGCTTGTGTCGTTGTGTATTATCCGGATTATCAACCAGTAGCAGTCTGCCTTATACCGAACTCAGGCAGATGTGAACCGGCAAGGGCCCCAATTGCTGTCGTTCTGCAGTACGTGGTTCTTGGAAGTAAGCATCTGTTTAGGGTTCTTGGTTAGCTCGCGCGGAGGTTAAATCCCCCGCAACGGCACAAGTGTGCAATGAAGAGGGTACGAAGTTGCCCCAAAGAGATCCTGCAGCACTAATTAGCCAAATAGTCAGATGCGCTGGACCCGCTGCACACAGAGGTGCAGCGAAATGAGCCAATGCAAAACTTCAACTGCCTCGTTGCACATCTCTTTCTTGAGGAAATCTATGAAGATTTTGTTCTACGCCTTCACTCTTTTTGCGATGGCGAATTGTGCGCCCGCGTTCGCTACCGTCAGTGTCAGCTCTCCTGCAAATGGAGCCACGGTCAGTCCCTCTGTTCAATATGTTGCGACTGCGAATACCAATAGCTGCTCCCTGGGTGTAGCGGCGACCGGCATCTATGTGGACGACGTTCTGCAGTATGTTTCTTACGGGGCCAACCTCAATACGAATTTGCGTCTCAGCGCAGGCACACACAAAACCGTAGTTCAGGAATGGGACTATTGTGGAGGTGCAACTTTAGCGACTGTGAATGTGACTGTTAGCCAAGGAACTGGCCTGACCGTGAGTTCACCGACTAGCGGTGCTACAGTTGGTTCTCCCGCGACCTTTGTCGCCTCAGGCAGTAGCGCCTGCCCACAGGGTGTGGCGGCTATGGGAGTCTACGTCAACGACCAACTTGCATATGTCACGCAAGGCTCAGCACTGAACACGCAGTTGCCTCTTACCGCCGGAACCCAAAAAGTGCTCGTTACTCAGTGGGATCAATGCGGCGAGTCGGCCACCACGAAGCTCGATCTGACGGTTACCGGGACAACCCTTTCAAATTTACAGGCAATCGGTGGCTGGAACCAATGGGGTGAGATGGCTCCGGTTTACGATATTTGCTCACCTTCTCAATGCCCGGGCGTTACCTGGTCCATGAACCAACATGTCAATTCGCCCTCTTTGACCGGCGATGCCACTCAATTCAACATTGCTGGAACGACACCCTACTCCGACGTCCTCTGGTCAAATCCGATCATCGGTCAAAATAGCACGCAGGGCCTTCCGGATAACAATCACAAACTTTTGCCCAGTATTCACAATCTGACTTTGGATACACAGGTGTATGTTACGAATTTCTCTGTGACTCAGGATCTTGAGTTCGACATTAACATGTATATGAACGGCGTCGGTATGCAGTGGGGGACTGAATGCAATCACCTCGACCATGGAGTCTGGGACATCTGGGATAACGTCAACGCCAAATGGCTTCCGACCAGCATTCCTTGCAGTCTTAATAACAATAACTGGAATCGCGTGACGCTTCAAGTACAACGCCAGAGCAATAACGATCTCCTCTACCAGACGCTAACGGTAAACGGAACCACTTACACAATCAACCAAACCGTACCGCCATTCCCGGTTCCTTCGGGCTGGTGGGGTATGACAGTGAACTATCAGATGGACGGGGATTATAAGCAAAGTCCGAACA
>JAYVDT010000595.1:0-2612 GCA_043749265.1 Rhodanobacteraceae bacterium
TTATGTGATTTATACGTCCGGCTCGACCGGCAAGCCGAAGGGCGTAGCGATTGAACACGGGGCGCTTGTAAACCTGCTTCGTTCCATGGAGCAGACACCTGGGCTGAAAGGTGACGACGTGTTGGTCGCGATTACGACCTTGGCATTCGATATCGCCGCGCTGGAACTGATGCTTCCTCTCATGACAGGGGCAAAGCTGGTCATTGCGACAAGCGATGAGGTTCAGAGCGGAGGATTATTGCTCACGCTGCTGCGAACTGTGAAGGCGACTGTGCTGCAGGCGACCCCTGGCGCCTGGCGGATTCTGATTGATGCAGGTTGGACGAATTCTCTTCCACTCAAAGCGCTATGCGGAGGCGAGGCTTTGCCCCGCGATCTCGCGAACAAGCTGTTGGAGAGAAGCTCCGAACTTTGGAACGTATATGGCCCGACAGAGACGACGATATGGTCTTCCGCGACGCGCGTGACTCCAGGCACGGGATCTTTGCGCATTGGACCTCCGATCGCCAATACCCAGTTTCTGGTGTTGGATACGCAACATGAGCCTCTGCCGGCTGGGATCGACGGTGAGCTTTATATTGGTGGGACAGGCCTGGCGCGGGGATACTGGCGACGAGAAGAGATGACCGCAGAACGCTTTGTGACAAATCCATTTGGCGCAGGCCGGCTGTACGCTACGGGCGATCTGGCCAGGCTGCACGAAGACGGTTCGATCGAACTTTTGGGAAGAAGCGACTTTCAGGTCAAGATTCGTGGGCACCGAATTGAACTAGCCGAGATTGAGGGCGCACTCGACCGCCATCCCGCCGTAATGGAATCAGTCGTGATCGCGCAGAACATGGCTTCGACGGGTATTGCGCGGCTGACGGGATACCTTGCAGTGGGGGCCATGGACAGCGAGGCTGCGGAACGGATTATCAAGGAAGTCGAGGCCAAGGTCCGGGAGCTGTTACCGGAATACATGGTTCCGAATACATTCGTTTGCCTGGAGGCCCTGCCCCGAAACACGAATGGGAAGATCGAAAGGAAATTAATGACAAACTCGCTTGCCGACGATATTGCAGGCAGTCTAAATCCCAGCTCAGCTAACCAGGAGGAGCACGTTGGGCCGCACGACGTGCTTGAGAGCCAACTTGCAGACATCTGGCAGACGACGTTGGGTCTTTCCAGGATCAGCGTGCGGGCAAGCTTCTTTTCGCTTGGCGTGGGATCATTGGCTGGCATGCGTTTGATCACCAAGATGAATCGCGTTTATGCCATGGATCTGGGGCTCGCGACCCTGATTTCTGCTTCTACGATTGAATCCATTGCCGAACTTATTCGGACACGTTTTGCGCCGAATACGTCTTCATCGCTGGTGCCACTTCAGCCGCACGGAAGCCGTCCCCCGCTGTACATCGTCCACGGCATTGGCGGGAACGTGGTGAACTTTTATGGGCTATCGATGCGGATGGGTGGAGAACTTCCGGTTTATGGTATCCAATCGCAGGCATTGGTGGCCAACAGCCGCGCGCTGCTTCGCCTGAAAGATATGGCGGCACATTACATCAGTGACATTCGCAAGGTGCAGCCCAAAGGGCCCTATCACCTGCTGGGTTATTCCTTTGGGGGAACCGTTGTGTTTGAGATGGCTCAGCAGTTGAAGGCCATGGGAGATGAAGTTCGGATGCTTGGGATGATTGACTCGAAGTGCAAGGACTACGGCGAAACACTGGCTAAGATGTCACCAGTACAGGAGCGTATCTCAAAGCGAGTGATTCGGTTCAGAGGGAACACTGGGGGCTTGTCTCGGAAAGCACAATTGAAGTACGTTTTTGCGAAGCTCAACACGAGGGCGATTCGCTATGCGTGCTTAGTGGCTTCGAAGCTCCATCTGATCAGTGTCCCGGCCTTTATGCGGAGCGCGTACGACATCAATTATGTGGCCGTACAGAATTATGTTCCGCAGCCTTATGACGGCAAGCTCATCCTGTTTCGGGCGTCGGAACAGGATGACTCGCGAGGTCCATACGATCTTGGCTGGGGGTACCTGTTCTCGAAGGGCGTGGAGATTTACGACCTGACCGGGGATCACGAACGGATCTTTCTGGAACCAAACATCGATCTTCTTGCAAGCAGTCTGCGCGATTGCCTGGTGCGTGTTTGAGCGGAACCTTGCAGACCTTACAAATAAACCTTCGCCAGATTTACATGGTGTTGTCGCCTCGGTCGCTGGGTTACGCGCGGTTGGCTTTGGAGAGTCTCTTTGTGCGGGCTATTGAGCCTCTGCAGGTAAATTTGATTACGGACTCGGCCTCGGACGGAGATTCTCTTCGCGAAGCAGTGGAGTCAATAGCGCCCGAGGCTCGCCATACCTGGAGCGTCACGGCGGAGGAAGAGCTTAACGATGCAGAGTCTAAGCGATTTGGCGGTTTGCCAAATCTGCGTGCGTTTCGGCATGGGCATCCCTGCTGGCGCAAAATCACAGATCCGCTGCTGATGGGAGCACCTGGTGCGGAGCTTGTGCTGCTCGATCCGGACGTATATTTTCCACGTTCCTTTCGGTTTGAGGAGACTCCTATGACGGGCCTGAAGCTCATGTGGCAGGCGCCGAATTGTTTGCTCCCTCCAGA
>JAYVDT010000596.1:0-2611 GCA_043749265.1 Rhodanobacteraceae bacterium
CCGTCGAGCTTCTTCCCGTGCACCACTTCGTGAATGAAGGCCACTTGATCGACAAGGGCCTCTCGAACTATTGGGGCTACAACACGCTTGGCTATTTCGCTCCCCACGGCCCCTATAGCTCCGCAGGCGACGCCGGCGGACAGGTCAATGAGTTTAAACAGATGGTTAAGGACCTGCACGCGGCGGGCCTGGAAGTCATCCTGGATGTCGTCTATAACCACACCTGCGAAGGTAACCAGCTTGGCCCCATGCTATCGATGAAAGGCGTCTGCAATACGACGTACTACCGCTTGGTGGAAGGTGACAATCGCTACTACATGGACTATACGGGCACGGGCAACACGCTTAATGTTCATCATCCCCAGGTGCTGAAGCTACTGATGGACTCGCTCCGCTATTGGGTGACGGAGATGCACGTCGACGGCTTCCGTTTCGATCTGGCCGCAACCCTCGCACGTGAGTTGCACGATGTCTCCAAGCTCTCAGCCTTCTTTGAAACAATCCACCAGGATCCAACGCTGGCAAATGTAAAACTCATTGCAGAACCCTGGGATGTGGGTGACGGCGGTTACCAGGTGGGCGAGTTCCCCGTCCTGTGGGCCGAATGGAACGGCAAGTATCGCGACACGGTCCGGCGCTTCTGGAAGGGTGATGAAGGACAGCTATCCGACTTTGCTTATCGCCTTACTGGCTCCTCCGACCTGTATCAGAATGACGGCCGCAAGCCCTACGCAAGCATTAACTTTGTCACCGCGCACGACGGATTCACTCTCTGCGACCTGGTCAGCTATAACGATAAGCATAACGAAGCCAATGGTGAAGACAATCAGGACGGCACAAGCGATAACCAATCCTGGAACATGGGGGTTGAGGGGGAGACGGACGACGAGACCGTCAATAATCTTCGGGAACGGCAGACTCGGAACTTCCTCGCCACGCTCATGCTGTCGCAGGGGGTCCCGATGCTGGCCGGCGGAGATGAGGTCGCACGATCGCAGCGGGGCAACAACAATGCCTTCTGCCAGGATAACGAACTGACCTGGTATGACTGGAACCTTGACCCGCCGCGCAAACGCCTGAAGCAATTCACCGGTAAGCTCATCCAGCTTCGGCGAGCGCACCCGAACCTGCATCGCCGCAGATTTTTTCAGGATCGCACCATTCGCGGCTCCGTGGTGCGCGATATTGCCTGGTACAACACGACTGGCGAGGAGTTTTCCGAAGAGAATTGGAATGCCGTTTGGAATAAATCCATGGGTGTGATGCTGAACGGCAAGACGCTCGGCTGGAACGATGAGGAAGGTAATCCGGTTGAGGATGACTCATTCCTCATCCTCATCAATGCCTCGGCAGAAGGGGTGGAGTTTAGTCTGCCTGCCGTCCCGAATGGCAACCCATGGAAGCACGTCATAAATACCGAGAACATTGAAGACCCCTTCGCTGAGGCAACCCTGGGGGACAAAGTCATCGTTGGAGGCCGGGCGCTGGTGCTGCTGAGTGATGGGAAGTAAGATTGGGGAGTGGATACTCAAAACCCTTCTCTGCCTGATGCCCCCAAGCTAAACGACGATAACGAGACCGAAGACTTTGCCGCAATGCTCCGCGAGAATGACCTGGCAAGAGCCGGGGCTGTTGACCGCAGCGGCGGCTCCAAGCAGATCGACTCAACCGTAGTAGCCATCACGGCTGACATGGTTTTTCTCGATATCGGCTACAAAACGGAAGGCGTCCTGCCCCTGAGCGGCTTTGCGGCGACAGAGAAGGCGGTCGAGGTCGGTGACAGGTTTCGTGTAACCGTCAAGGGCCGCGACATGGATGGCTACTACCAGTTAAGCCGCCAGCGGGCAGCTGTGGTGCGCGATTATAGCTCGCTTGAAGAGGCTTTCGAGGCCAAGGGCATCGTAACGGGTACGGTCACCGGCGTCGTCAAGGGTGGGCTTACGGTCGATATAGGCATGCGTGCCTTCATGCCTTCCTCGCGCACCGGAACCCGCGACGCAGCGGAAATGGAGAAGCTTGTCGGACAGGAGATTCGCGTTCGCATCACGCAGTTGGACTTGGAAGGTGGAGAATCCGGTCGGCCGGATGCCATCGTCGACCGCCGCTCCGTCGTAGAAGAGGAAGCCCGCGCGAACTCAGAACTGCGCTTTGCGGAGTTGGCCGAGGGCCAGACCGTCAACGGCACCGTGCGTTCCCTCACGGACTTCGGCGCCTTCGTCGACCTGGATGGCGCGGATGCGCTTCTGCACATCTCCGATATGGCATGGCAGCGCGTGGCCAGCCCTGCTGACGTCGTGTCCGTTGGTGATACGGTTGAAGTGAAGATCCTCAAGATAGACCAGACGGATCCCGCCAAGCGTCGCATCGCGGTGGGCCTGAAGCAGTTACAGCCACACCCATGGGACACGGTCTCCGAGCAGTTCCACCTGGGCGACAAGGTCAAGGGCATTGTGACTCGCGACGCCGACTTTGGCTCTTTCGTGGAACTCGCACCGGGGATCGAAGGCCTCATACACATCAGCGAGATGGCGTGGGGCAAGAAGGTTCACAAGCCCTCAGACGTCGTTAAGATCGGCGAACAGGTGGAAGTCGTCATCCTGTCGATCGATAC
>JAYVDT010000597.1:0-2609 GCA_043749265.1 Rhodanobacteraceae bacterium
GCTGGCTATCTTCCAGCTATAAAGAAATTGGATACAACGACTGTGATCGGCGCGGCCGTAAAGAAACGATTGCCCGCAATCAAAGCGACAGGCTTAGTAAGAGAAAAGATCCCTTTTGGCGATGAACAATATCCAAGCTGTTGAATCGTTTTTACGGGAAATACATAATTTATGGCCAATCGAGGACTATGTGGCTGCTGAGCACGACGTACATCCGCTCTATCGCTTCCCAGAGCTTGCGCTCCTCCTTGAAGTCGAGCCGATAACGCTTGTCGGTGCCCTCGATCTCCTTCGTTTCCGGCAGGCTGAACGGGTTGATGGTGAAGTCCCGACTCTCCTAGCCGACGTTCAAATAGATTCCGCCGAAGATCTCCGTGAGCGACTGGAACGAGCCGCCGATGTCAAAGATGTACGTCTGCGGCCGATATTTATTGACGTTGGTCAATAGGAAATTACACAGGAAACTCTTGCCACTGCCGGTCATACCAAGAATGAGTGTGTGGGCAACTTCACCGTTATGGAGGTTGAGGTTGTAAGGCGTAGCGTTGTCCGTCTCAAGGACGGCCAGATACTCCGAACGGAGGTGCGGATTCGTCTTCTCCCCTGGGTGAATGGTGAAACGGAAGGACAGGTCGGCGTAGTTGGAGTTGAGCAGGTACGTCTTGCGAAGGTTCTGGGCGTAGTTGCCGGGAACGGTCGCGAACAAGGCATTGAGCTGGTTGTATGTTTCGGTAAAGAGCGCACCGTCAGCGTTCGTGAATACGCTGGTGAACTCGCCCATCTCCTGATTGATCGTCTGGAGGTCGGTGCTGTAAAGCACCACTGTCAGAGAGAAATCTCGCAAAGTCTGACCGTCTCCGAGAGCCCGAAGGCAGTCCCCCAAGTTCTCGATGTCAGCCTGTTTCGACTTGTCGATCAGTACGTCCCGCTGATTCGTCGTGGCTGGATCACCTCCAATCTGCGACACAAAACCGGACTTGCTCATATTGAAGTGGTGGCGGCGTTTGTCCTCTTCTTTGCGGGCCTTTGCCATCGAAAGCGGAGTCCATTCAGTAACGACGTAGAAGTTGCCCTCGATCTTAAAGAGCCGGTCAAGAACCAATGGCTGCGTCTCTGCGATGGCTTTCTTCATAGTGAGGACGCGAACGAAATGACCTCCGATACGCAGATGGTCGCGTTCGACCTCGATATTGGAGTTCACGATCTGGAAGTTGAGGTACTGAGTCGATTGCGGCTTCCCAGCAATGCGCCAGTCATCAAAGTTGAGAAGCCGGCGAAAGAAGTTGAACTGCGCTTGCTGGCCCTGAATCTTGATTGGCATAAGGTCGGCGAGGTGCCGGTTGAAATTCTGGACACATTGCTCCAGTCGCACCATATCGGTGTCGATCTGCTTGCGAAGCAATATCTTCATGTTGTCGTTCGTGAATTGTGCCTTGAGTTCACGGATCGCACCCTGGGGATCACGGGGCATCCGTCCGGGGGCCGAGAGGATGCCGGTCTTCGACCGGGCACCTTCCAGCACGATCACATAGAAGAGTTCCACCTCATACAGCCGGTCACGCTTTGACTCGAAGTATTGCCGCCGCTGGTCTATGGCCGCGTCGATCAACTCGTTATCGTAGGTGGCGAACGGGATCTCGGGACGATTCGTTTTGAAAAGATACTGGTAGACGTGGAAGCCTTTACCTAAGGACTTCAGAGCGGATTCGAGCCGCTTTACCGCGTATTGCTGCTCGTCGTTGTCGAAGCTTTCATAGTCAACGCCTGTAAGGCTAAGCACCATGCCAAGATCGCCACTCTTGGTGAGGAAGGCCGTCTCATTCCAGAATCCGTACAGATTGATGTGGGCGCTGAGGGCATCGGCTTCCTTCCAAGGCTTGATGACGCGAGAGAGATTGAGCATTACCGCACCTCCACGTTCGGAACTGTCTGCTTGGTTGCGTAATACGCAGCTTGAACCTTTCAGAGCGTCCAAGAATCTTGAGGAAAGTGGGGTCGGAGTTCGTCACCCAATGGCCGAAGATCGAGCCGCCGATTAACACCACCACTGCGCCGATGATCGAATTGAACAGGTTGAACATCCCTACGGCGGACACGGCAATCATGAAAAAGAGTGTGCGTTCGATGCCCATGTAGGTGAGGGGCTTATGCAGGCTTTTGAAGACTCGGTTGCGGCGCTTCTCAGTTGTTTCCGGCATAAGCCCCTCGCTTTAGAACGTCGTAGGAGGTGGTATCGCGTGCATCGCGGAAGATGAGCGAGTTGGGAACTAGGAACCCCAAAGCTAGGTCAGGACATTGGTCGCCATAATGGCAATTCCCGTTCCAGCGGCGACACCAGCGAGCGTCTTCTTCGCGCCGGGTTTTCCATGCGCGAAGGTGTAGCCGCCGATCACGATAGCGATCAGGTTTGCCGCCTTCGCAACCGTTCCGGTGAATAGGGTTTGAATGGAGCTAATGCCTGTGTCGAAGGGAGAGGCATTAGCTGCGATTGGAAAGATTAACACGCATAGAAGCAGGACTGCTCCGCGTGCCAGATAGAGCTTCGTCCGCTCAATCGTTGCTGTTGGGATGATGATTCGAATGCGTGTCATTGGCACCTCCAACGACCG
>JAYVDT010000598.1:0-8735 GCA_043749265.1 Rhodanobacteraceae bacterium
CCATCGGTGAGGTTGACGGCATTGCTCGAAAAGGTGATGACGAGCATGACGAATACGATGAAGGGGACGAACGCGAGCCAGTGCAGATGCGGGATGACGCCCATCCAGTCCCAGACGAGATCCGGGCGGAAACGTTTGGCGAAAGGGACGACGAGGCGAGTGGAATAGCTCCCGCGACCTTCAAGGATGAGCAGCGCGACGGCTATGAGGCCGCTGACGAGGAACTGCAGCGCAAGCTTCTGGCGGCCGGTGAGTCCCTGATTGTGCTTGCGAACAACCTTGGTGTAGTCGTCCGCAAAGCCGATGGCGGCGAAGGCGAGTGTGGAGAAGGTGACGATCCAGACGAAGGGGTTCGACAGATCCGACCAGAGCAGGGTCGGGATGATGATGGAGATGCAGATGAGGACGCCGCCCATGGTGGGGGTGCCGCCCTTCTTCTGATGGGATTGCGGGCCTTCTTCGCGAATGTACTGACCGATCTGAAACTCGCGAAGCCGTTCGATGACAAAGGGACCGATGAGGAGGCCGATCGCAAGCGCAGTCAGGGAGGCGAAGACGCACCGGAAGGTCAGGTAGCGGAAGATGCGAAACAGTCGAAAGTACGGGAACAGCTTTTGATAGAGTAGCCAATAAAGCAAGAGATCTCCGCCTGTGGGTGCGCCGGACGTTCTGTCCGGGACTCTTGCTTATCTTAACAGCCTGTATGTTCGGCGGCGGTGCAATCTTTCTGGCCGCTACAAGCCTTTCTCCAGCGCGGAGCACAGGCCGTCAGCGGCCATGGTGAGTTCGTGCTCCATGTGGGGGTCGTGGCTGGACCCTTCGGCGCGGCGCAGAACTACGCGGGCCATGGCTTCAAGGCGGCTGGCCATCTCACGGTCGGAGGTCTTGAGCTTGTCGAGGCGGGGGCGCAACTTGTTGAGGTGTTTGACGACGTCGGCGCGGGAGGGTAGCGGGACCTGGATGCGGTAGTCAGCGCGTGCGGCATAGAGACCGGCCATGCCCAGATGCTCGGCGGCGCGCAGGACGCCCTGGGCTGAGAGGACTTCGTTGCCCTTGGCTTTGGGGGCGGCGGCAACGCGGTAAAGCTGGACACCTTGCTCGAGGAGCATCCGGAGATCGCCACCGGTATCGTGTTCCAAAAGGGAGATGATGGCGGCGGCGCGCTGGAGATGGTGGAAGGCGTGAGCCATCTCAGGTGCGTGTTTACCCGACTTTTTCGACTCGTTTTCCACACCATGGAGGAGTTTTGCAGAGTCGATATGGGTCGCAGCTTTTTTTGCTGCTTTTTTGTCGGTGTTCCTGGCGGGTTTTTTCTCTGCCTGCTTTTTAGCAGGACGCCTGGCAGCCGTTGTTGCTTGCTTCAGTCCTGAATGTGGCGCAAGTTTTTTGCCCACTGCGGAAGTGCCGTTGCCGCCCATTTTACCGATTGCCATGGCTGCTTGGATGCGGAATGTGTTCTGCTCGTCTTATGAATTTGTTCTGCGGATAAGGACATCAAGCGCGCTCTCAAGCTTTACGCCGCGAGACGCTTTGAGCAGAACGGCGTCGCCGGCTTTTACGTTGTTGAGCATCCACTGGCCGGCTTGCTCGGAGGTTTCGAGGAATGTGCCGTTGGCAGCTTTGGCCAGGGACTTCGCGAGGCCTCGGACGCCTATGACGAGACTGACGCCAGCTTGCTTCATGCGTTGGCCGCAGGCGCGGTGAAGGGCTTCGCCTTCGGGGCCGAGTTCGAGCATCTCGCCCGCGATGACGATGTGGCGGGCGTTTGGGGGGACGGGGATGGCCATGAGTGCATCGACCATAGCGTCCAGCGCGACGGGGTTGGAGTTGTAGCAATCGTTGATGAGGGTGGCGCCGTGCCAGTCAAGGGCTACGCCGCGTTTGTCGGTGGCTTCGAGAGTGCCGATGGCGAGGGCGCAGTCGGCGAGGGTCATGCCGCAGGCGAGGCCGGCGGCAATGGCGGCGAGGGCGTTCGAGACGTTGTGGCGACCGAGGAGTTTCAGGGTGACTTCCGCACTTTGGCCATCGCTGGTGACGGTGAAGCGGATGCCTTCCGCCCCAGCCTCATGGACATTCTCCGCGCGGACTTTGGCGGAGGCGGCCTGCCCGTAGAGGATGGCGCGGTTGCCCAGGCCGGCGGCGAAGGCGGCGACACGCGGGTCGTCGGCGTTGAGGATGGCGAGACCGTCGGGCGGGAGCGCCTGGACGAGCTCGTACTTGGCCCGGGCGATACCTTCAATACCGTCCGGGAAAAACTCCAGGTGGACGGCGGCGACGTTAGAGACGACAGCCCAGTTGGGCTCGGCGATGCGGGCGAGGACGGCGATTTCACCAGCGTGGTTCATTCCCATCTCGATGACGGCTACGTCGTGTTCAGGTTCGAGCCGCAGGAGTTGGAGCGGGACGCCGAAGTGGTTGTTAAGATTTCCGGCAGATTTGAGGACGTTGAACCTAGCGCTCAGGACCTGGGCGATCGCTTCCTTGGTGGTCGTCTTGCCTGCGGAGCCGGTGACGCCGATGATCCGCTTACCCCAGGCTCGGCGGACATGGCGGGCCAGGGTCTGCATAGCGCTGAGGACGCAATCTTCTCCTTCGGGGACATAAAGGAGGCGGCAGGAGTCCATCTCGTCGGGGGCAAACCAGCGGTTGCTCACGACGGCGGCAACGGCTCCGTTTTGCAGCGCCATGGCGACGTAATCATGGCCATCCCGATGCTCGCCGGTCACGGCGAAGAAGAGTTCACCGGCACCTATGGTGCGGGAATCGATGGAATATCCAAACACGTCCGAGTTGGTGATGAAGTCGCCCTCGGCGTGAATCCAGTCTGCAATCTGCCCCAACGTCAACTTCATTATTGCTCCTTGATTGCTGCCTTGTCCTCAAGAACCTGTGCCGCTACTCTTACGTCGTCGAACGGGACTGGCCCGTCGTGGAGAATTTGGATTTTTTCGTGGCCCTTGCCCGCGAGGAGGACGATGTCGCCGGGCTGGGCGTTGGAGATGGCGAGGCGGATTGCTGTGGCACGGTCACTTTCGACGATAACTTCGGTGGCGGTTTCGCGGACCCCGGCAAAGGCTTCTTCGAGGATCGTTGCGGGATCTTCGGAGCGGGGATTGTCGCTGGTCACGACGACGAGGTCGCTGCCCTCTCCGGCGGCGCGGCCCATTTTTGAACGCTTCGTGCGGTCACGATCGCCGCCGCAGCCGAAGAGAGTGATGACGCGTCCGCCGGTTGGCTTGACGAGTTCTCGTGCGAGGCCGATGAGGTTGCGGAGGGCGTCGTCGGTGTGAGCGTAGTCGACAACAACTGTGATTCCCTGCTGGTTTGGGATGGTTTGAAATCGTCCGGGAACGGGATGCAGGTTGTCGATGCTGGAGCTGATTTGGTCGAGGGTCATGCCACGGCCAAGACCGGCCGCGATAGCCGCGACAAGGTTGTAGACATTGACGCGTCCAGAGAGGTGGGAGTGCACTTGCAACTCACCGAACGGGGTGCGGAGGTGGAAGCTGGTTTGGCCCGCGCCGAGCTTTATATGGGTCGCGACAAAGTCTATAGTGTGGCGTTGCATGGAGGCGTTTTCAAGGCCGTAGGTCCAGATTGTGGGGCATTTCTCTGCTGACTTGAGGATGAGTGCGGAGAAGGCATCGTCTGCGTTAATGACGGCGATGCGTGGCGGGGCTGCGCCGACGCCTGAGAACATGCGGGCCTTGGCTGCGCCGTAGGCTTCCATGGTGCCGTGGAAGTCCAGGTGATCCTGCGTGAGATTGGTGAAGATGGCGACGTCGACGTGGACGCGCCAGACGCGCTCCTGGTCGAGCGCATGACTGGATATCTCCATGACAGCTTCAGTGGCGCCGACTTTGACTCCGTCGGCGAAGACGCTGAGGAGATCGGAGGCTTCGGGGGTGGTGTGCTCGCTGGGCCGGACTTCGTCGCCGACGTGGGTTTCAATGGTTCCGATGAGCACGCATTTGCGATTGACGGAACGCAGCATCTGCTCCAGCAGGAAAGCTGTTGTCGTCTTGCCGTTGGTGCCGGTGACAGCGCTGATCTTCAAGGCTTGTTCCGGATGTCCGAGGAGGTTGGCGGCTATGGCTGCGAGGGCTCGGCGGCCGTTGTAAACCAGATAGAAGGGAGTCGTTGAAAGCTGGCCTGAATTCCAAGCCTCGCGTGAGTCCGTAACGACGGCAACGGCACCGTTTTCCAGCGCAGCCGCGATGTATCGGTTGCCATCGGTGCTGCCACCGCGCATGGCGACGAAGAGATCGCCCGTGCTTACTTTGCGCGAGTCGTACTGAACTCCCTGAACTTCTACCGTCGAACTTACGCGCTCGACAAGGTCGACTCCAAGTAGCGTTTCATAAATCCACATAGCAGTATTCTATTCGCCGAGCATGACCTTATCGACGTAACACCAACCCCACGTCTCAGCGGGCTCGACGCTTCGCATGATGGCGTGCTTCGTTGCGTGAAAATGTTTATCCGCATGCTTGCCGACGCTGGAGTCGCAGCAGCCTACGTGTCCGCATTCCAGACACTCGCGCAGATGCACCCACGGCGTTCCGTCCTTCACACACTGTTCGCAGCCTTTTACATATGCTTTATGGGTGTCTTCCCGTTCCAGCTCCGACTTGATCTGGCCTAGATGTTTGCACGCCATTTTCGAACTCCTCTTGCGAAAAGCGTACACCGAGAGCGGGGCTTGCGGACGTTTACAGACGCGATTCTGATGCACCGCGCAGCCGCTCACGCAGGGCTCCGGCGAGTGCAACGAGATGCCGGAGCTTGGGCTCCAGTGAGGCAGGCACGGCGGGTTCGCGCAGGGCAAGCTCACTTTCCAGCAGCAGGCCGGTAACGCAGGACTTGAGGTCGTTTTCCATCTCTGCCGCGACGGCGCGCCTTGCGATCTTTTCTTCGTTCGTACGGCGGATCAGGGCGGCTTTCACCTCTCGGCTGAGGCGGGCGCTGCCGGAGATCGCGAAGTTGACCTGCAGCGGCATTGCGAGACCAGCATGGGCCCAAATCTGGTCTGCCCACTCCGGGTCTGCCTCGGCTAGGTTTTGCTCTACGACGACGACAGCGAAGGCTGACCTGCGCAGCGTAGCCAGGCCGGCCTTGCGATTCGGAGCCACTTCTACATGCGTTCCGATCTGCTGTTCAATCACGCGCGCGCAATTTTCCGCGCCATCCATAGTGGAAATAATCAATACATCTTGGGTCATGGCCTGCCTCTTTCTCGGTATTCAGCGCCTATGAATCGGTAGGGAACAATCGGTTTTAGAGTCTTCTGGTGTGTGCGTTCAGGCTACTGGCTGTTGTCATCGTCGTCGTCCGTGATTCCGTACTCCTTGAGCTTGCGGTAGAGGGTGGTCTTGCCGATACCCAGAAGCTTGGCGGCCATGAGCTTGTCACCCTTCAACTGGCGAATAGTGCCGAGAATGGCTTTGCGCTCCATCTCGGCAATAGAGACGATCGTCGCAGTGGTTGGCTCGGATTCCGGAACGCCATGTTCTGCACGAGCTTGCATGCGGTAGTCATGCAATTGCGTCGGAAGATCACCCATATGGAGAATTGGCCCAGAACTGAGTGCACATGCACGCTCGATTGCATTCTCAAGCTCGCGCACATTGCCAGGCCAGTTGTAGGCGATCATGGCGCGGAGTGCGTCGTCCGAAAACACGTGCGCCGATCCTATCTCGCGCTGAGTGCGCTCCAGAAAGTGTTGGGCGAGCAAGGGGATGTCTTCCGTGCGGTCCCGGAGGGGAGGGATCTTCAAATTGACGATGTTGAGGCGGAAGTAAAGGTCTTTGCGGAAGCGACCGCCTTCCACCATGGCCGCCAGATCGCGATTGGTAGAAGCCAGAACACGCGCGGAGATGGCGACTGAATGGGTGCCGCCGACGGGTCGCACGGTCTTCTCCTGCAGGGTTCTGAGAAGTTTGGCCTGGAGGTCGAGCGGCAGGTCGCCGATCTCGTCGAGGAAGACAGTGCCTCCTTCGGCGGCGGCAAGCAGGCCTTCCCGGGCACGACCGCCGCCGGGAGCGGCGCCCTTGACGCTTCCGAAGAGCTCACTTTCGATCAGTTCAGGAACCATAGAGCCGCAATCGACCGGGACGAAGGGCTTGTTGGCGTTTGGACCGTTGCAATGAATCTGCCGCGCGACCAGTTCCTTGCCGGTGCCGCTTTCGCCGAGGATCAGGACCGGATGGTTGGTGTTCGCTACCTTGGAGAGGATGCGGTAGAGCTTTTCCATCTCCGGCGAGCGCCCGACGAGATGACTTGATCCCTTTTGTGTGCGCATTCTTTCGCGCAGACGCCGGCTTTCGAAATCGAGGTTTCTGCGCTCGCCGGCGCGCTCGAGAATCGTTACAAGCTCATCCAGCGCAAAGGGCTTGGTGAGGTAATCCCCCGCTCCGACGCGCATAGCCTGGACCGCGCTGGACACGGAGGCGAACGCCGTCATGACGATGACGGAGGTCTCCGGGTGAAGGGTCTTTACCTCCTCAAGCAGGCCAAGACCGCCTCCGCCACCGGTGCCGGGACTCTTGAGATCCAGGAGAATGAGGTCCAGCTTCTGATGTTTCAGAATGGCTCTTGCGGCGGCTAGGTCGCAGGCCGTTATGACAGCGAAGCCTATCTTGCGTGCGATGGCGGAGCATGCCTCTCGCACCGATTCATCGTCATCGACGACAAGAAGGTGCAACAGGGGGAGCCGCTGCACGCTATTGTGTAAGGGTTTTACCGTCGAAAGCTGGCTCTGGGCGGTGCGATCGGTTGCGCTTCCCGAGATTCCATGACTCTGTCGATCGTCCAAGGCTGATGTCGTTCTCTGAGTAGCCCACATAGGTTGTGAACCTTACCTTACGCGATGGGAAGAATCTTTGGTAACTTGAACCATTTTCGGAATAGATACGTTTCCCATTTTGGGAAAAACTGGGGCCGGTGACCGGGAACTTATAATCTGGGCATGGCTCTTTTCCGTCCTGACCAGCGTTCCGCCTCTACTCTCCGCCCGACCCGCATCACGCCCGGCTATATTTCCACCCCAGAAGGCTCCGTGTTGATTGAAGCGGGCAATACCCGCGTACTTTGCAATGCCACTGTTGAGACCGGGGTTCCAGGCTGGATGCGTAACTCTGGCCGCGGCTGGGTTACCGCGGAGTATGGCATGCTGCCCCGCGCGACACTTACTAGAAGCCCAAGAGAGGCCGAGAAGGGCAAGATTGGAGGACGGACGCATGAAATTCAGCGGCTGATTGGGCGCTCGCTGCGGTCGATCGTTGACATGCGCGCACTGGGCGAGAGGACGATTATCCTGGATTGCGACGTGCTGCAGGCCGATGGCGGGACGCGCACGGCTGCGGTTACGGGCGCGTCGGTGGCACTTGCGATTGCGCTCGGCAAGCTGGTTTCTGCCGGCACGCTGAAGGCGAATCCGCTGAAGCAAATGATTGCAGCGACCAGCGTTGGTATCGTAGACGGAAATACGCTGCTGGATCTTTGTTATGAAGAGGACTCGCGGGCTACGGTCGATATGAACGTGGTGATGCTGGCGTCTGGCGGGTTGGTGGAGACGCAGGCGACGGCGGAGAAGGAAAGCTACTCCCGCGCCGAGTTGACGGTGATGTTGGACCTGGCTGAGACGGGGATTCGGGAGCTATTTGCGATTCAGCAGGCGGCACTGGCTGCATCCGTCTAAAGTGATGGGTGCTTGCCGAGATTTCATTGAAGTAGTTTCAATAGAATTGCCCGGGCCGGAGCGATTTACTGATCTTCATCATCGGCGCTCTGTAGACTTATTTTTGCAAGGTTGGAGCATCAGGAGAGACGACAAATGAAACTCACACCCGGAAAACTCGCAGGACTTAAAGCTGTCTCGGATGCACGCGGAGTTATCGCTGCGGCTGCGATGGATCAACGCGGCTCGCTGCAGAAGGCGCTGGCGAAAGAAAAGGGTGGACTTATTGACGCGCCGGCAATGGTCGAATTCAAGACGCTGGTAACCCAGGTTTTGACGCGGCATGCTTCGGCTATCCTGCTGGATCCGGAGTTTGGTCTGGAAGCGGCGAAGAATCGCAACGAGGCAGGCTTACTGCTGGCGTATGAGAAGACGGGCTATGACGCCGCCACGCCGGGCCGTCTGCCCGACCTGCTGGATATATGGAGCGTGCGCCGACTGAAGGAAGCTGGCGCGGATTGCATCAAGGTTCTGCTTTACTACACGCCGTTTGAGAAGACATCTATCAATAACGTGAAGCATGCATGGATCGAGCGGATTGGCGATGAGTGCATCGCGCACGATATTCCGTTCTTCCTGGAATTCGTAGGCTATGACGTGCAGGGCGGCGACGAGAAGTCGGAGGTCTATGCGCGATTGAAGCCGAGCATCGTGTCCGGCTCGATGGCAGAGTTTGGTAAGGATCGCTACAACGTCGATGTACTGAAGGTTGAGGTGCCAATCGAGATGCCCTACGTTGCCGGCACGCGCGCCTTCAAAGGTGTGGCCGCATATACGCGAGCGCAGGCTCTGAAGTACTTCCGCGACGCAGAAGAGATGACGCACAAGCCGTTCATCTATTTGTCTGCGGGCGTGTCTAACCAGGTGTTCATCGAGACGCTTGAGCTTGCGGGCGAATCCGGTACGAAGTTCAATGGCGTTCTTTGTGGCCGCGCTACCTGGAAGGACGGAATCCCAATCTACGCCAAGCAGGGTGCAGCTGCGTTCCGAAGGTGGC
>JAYVDT010000599.1:0-2597 GCA_043749265.1 Rhodanobacteraceae bacterium
TGCGCATCTTTAACAAGTACGGCGGCGGAATAAAAGCCCATCGGTTGATTGTTGAGAATTGCAGCGGTAAACGCTCCAAGGTAATGGAATTTCAGCCAAGCACTCGCATAAGCGATAAGCGCGAAGCTGGCCGCATGGGATTCAGGAAAACCATATAGAGCGAAAGAGCTGATCGACTGGATGATCTCTTCCTGGGCTGCGAGTTCCACTTTGTTCTTGTCCATCCCCTTGCGCAGCTTGATCTCGAAAGCCCGCATCTTGTCGGCGGAACGTCGGCTGCCTAGAGCACGTCGCAACTCCTCCGCTTCGCCGCCTGTGAAGTCGGCGATGGTCATTGCAATGCGCAGCAACTGCTCTTGAAAGAGTGGCACACCCAAAGTCCTGCGAAGAACCGGTTCCAGGAGCGGATGTGGATAGGTGACTTTTTGTCTGCCTTGCCGCCGCTCCATATAAGGATGCATTATCTTGCCGACGATAGGGCCTGGGCGAATGATGGCAACCTGCACAACCAGGTCGTAGAACTTGTCGGGGTTGTTACGCGGAAGTGAGGCCATTTGCGCCCGCGACTCGACCTGAAATAGGCCGATAGTGTCGGCCTTGCAAAGTGAAGCGTATACCTGACGATCATCGTGTGGAATCTGCGCGATATCTACAGTATTGCCGTAATGCTGGGGAATCAAGTTGGTGCAATCCTTGAGGACGGCCATCATGCCCAACCCGAGCAGATCTACCTTTATGAGACCCATGTCGCTGACATCTTCCTTGTCCCACTGGATGACGTTGCGACCTGGCATACTCGCCCGTTCGATTGGAACGACAGAGGCGAGCTGGCCTTGCGCGATAATCATGCCACCTGAGTGTTGCCCCAGATGGCGCGGCAAATCGAGCATACGAATTGACAGTTCAAGATATTTGGCTATGCGAGGATGTGCGAGGTCAAATCCTGCGACACGGAACTGCTCCTGCATCGTATCGGTGGCACCTTTCCATTCCCATGCACTAACGAGACGGGTCAGGCGAGTCAACGTTTCATCATCGAAGCCAAGCGATTTACCAACCTCGCGGGCTGCCGACTTCCCGCGATAGGTGATGACGTTTGCACACATCGCGGCTCCCAACTGGCCATAGCGTGTGTAGACATATTGAATAGCATTTTCGCGGTCTTCGCCTGAAGGCAGATCCAAATCAATGTCGGGCCACTCACCTCGCACCTCTGAGAGAAAACGCTCAAAAAGCAGATCCATTCCTACCGGATCGACTGCCGTAATACCGAGCGAGTAGCAGACTGCGGAGTTGGCGGCAGAACCTCGGCCTTGTACAAGGATTCCGTTCTTTCGGCAGAATTCGACGATATCCCAAACAATGAGGAAATACCCCGCGAGTCCCAGCTTAGCGATGAGAGCAAGCTCCCGCTCAACTTGTTTCTCGGCTCTCTTGCGAAGGCTGGCGCTGCTCTTCGCTCCGTAACGATTGCCCACGCCTTCCATTGTCCTCTTGTAGAGGAAGCTATCCATCGTCTCGTCGCCATCCATGGGGTAATGCGGAAACTGGTAGCCCATATCCTTCATCTCGAACTGAAGGCGAGACGATAATTCCCCTGTCTGTGCGATAGCTTCGGGAATGTCCTGAAAGAGCTTGGCCATCTCCTTCATTGGACGAAGATGGCGGTTCGCGTTGTGCTGTAAGAGCATGCCTGCCGCGTCAAGCGACGTGTGGTGTCGAATCGTTGTCAACACGTCGAGCACCTCGCGCTCAAAAGCACTTGCCATGTTAACGCCATTTGTAGCAAGAAGGGGAAGATGAAACTCACGCGAGAGACATGCCGCAGCCTCATTGCGTGCTTCCTGTTCGCGGATGCGATGGCGTTGGAGTTCGACATATACATTCTTAGGACCAAAGGTCTGAACGAGCGACCGCAGGCACTCCCGCCCTTTTTCTATCCCACCTGTTTCCAGCGCAGCGGCAAGCGGTCCTTCGTCACCGCCCGTCAAGCAAACCAATCCCTCGCTCCGCTCCTTGATCTCGCGCAGCGTCGCGACTCCTTCACCCTTTGTCTTCTGTCTTAGTTTGTACCCCGTGATAAGTTGCGAAAGATTTCGATAGCCCGTCTGAGATTCGCAAAGAAGGCTGAGCCGTACCGGTCTTTCTGGGATGGAATGCGGTTGCCATTCTGGAGGCTGCGCCTGAAGGCCAAGGTCGCTAATCGATACCTCGGCTCCGACATGAGAGCGCAGCCCCAATTTCTTCGCTGTCGTGTAAAGACGCGGTGCTCCATAGAGCCCATCGCGGTCCAGTATTCCTAGAGCCGGCATGCCTAGATTGGCAGCTTGTTGTACGAGCACCTCGGGTAGCGAAGATCCTTCCAGGAAGGAGAAAGCAGAGCGGGCGTGGAACTCAACGTAGTCTTCAGTCATAGATGCCTGCTACTGTCCACGAATTCGGTCCTTGCTCATAACGAAGACGGAGTGCATAGAGAGGCTGCACTGTAATTACATCCCACTCGTCTGTCTCCCATGTCCGACCATCCCACCAATATCCGCTTGACTGCCAGGGACCTTTTACTTCGGCAAGATCTACTCGCTTGCCCTGCCAGAAAA
>JAYVDT010000600.1:0-2587 GCA_043749265.1 Rhodanobacteraceae bacterium
GTTCAGCGATCCATTCGTGCTCGATATCGGAAAGAATCTCGATCACCTTCATCCACGCTGCGTGACCACGCCGGGTAAAGCGCACAATGCGGGCCCGACTTCGTCCGATGCGTCCGTCCGCTTGAGATATCCAAGATCTTCAAGACTGCCCAACAACCGATTCACGGCCTGCTTGCTGATGCCGGCACGCTCGGCCAGCACGCTGGGGCGTTCACCATCCGGACCCGGATAGCGCAGTACGGCGATGTGTGCGAGGGAGATACCTTCAAAGCCTGCAGCATTCAGTTCACGCACGATCCGTCGAAAGATCGCCTCGGTGGGTACGCGCAGCAGCGCACCGATGAGCATATCGCTGTTTGTGGCCGGATTTTGTTGCGGCGAAATAATCACTAACACTACGGTAAACAATGTTTACCTTACACTCCAGTGAATAAACAGAGGTTACCTGAGGATGACCTGTAATGAAACTTCAGACCTCTGATTCAAGCATCAATCCAGCCGAGGAGATCATTCTTGTCGGAGGACTTGCTTTACGTTTTCTGCTTACAGGCACTGATTCGTCTGGGAGCATTTCTGCTTTTGAAATGACTGTCCCCCGAGGGAAAACGGCTTCCGGCGCCAGCGCACAGTCACGATCACTTCGAGGAGACGATCAACGGCTTTTCCGGAATATTGACATTGATGTTGGACGGAAAAGAGGTCGATGTCGGTCCCGGACAGGCGGTCTGTATTCCACGCGGAGGTGTGCACCGCTTTAATAACAACACGGAGCAGGATGCGAGGACGCTGTGCGTTATCACGTCGGCAGCCATCGGTCCGCAGTACTTCCGTGAGATGGCTAATATTCTGCGAGCAGCGGCCGTTGGGCCGCCCGATCCCGCGACGGTACTGGAGATCATGCTCCGCGACGGACCGAAGCCGGCCATGCAACCGGCTTAGGGTTCAGTATTCACTTCTTCTGCCGATCTGTAACCGCAGAAGATGCTTGTGGGCCTTACGGAGTGCCTACTACCGATTTACAGGAAATTTTGAACTTGGGCCAGCAATGAGTTTCGGTCCGGGCATAGATTTTCGCGACATTTGATCCCCGGGCCACGCAGCAAATGCCTTCTGAACAGAAGGTTACGCATATTCCGAGGGGAGCTCATGATCAAGAAAGCCCTACTTGTTATTGCACTTACAACCCCGCTCTGCACGCGCGCTCAAACGGAGTCCGGTACCGTCAACATAGATGCGGCTGTTACCAAACTGGAAGCTCTTATTGCTAAAACGGTGCTGGAGACCCGCGTTCCCGGCCTTGTAGTGGCCATCGTCTACAAAAGTGAGACGAAACTTATCCACGGATATGGATACCGTAAATTGGGCGCCAAGGATGAGGTCGATCAAGACACCGTCTTCGAGATCGCCTCACTCTCGAAGCCGATCACTTCGACGATTGTGGCATCGCTGGTTGGAACGGGAGAGGTGCGTTGGGACGATCGGATTGAAACGCTGGATCCGCCCTTCAAGCTATCCGATTGGATGGCCACCGAGAGATTGACGATCCGTGATCTCTTCGCGAACCGCGGCGGCCTGCCAACTAGCGCCGGTGTCGTTCTGGAAGACCTGGGCTACAATCGTCCGGAGATTTTACGCAAGCTCGGTTTCATCCCTTTGGCGGGCCCTTTTCGCCAAACCTACCACTACAGCAACTTCGGTCTGACTGAAGGAGCCATGGCCTCGGTAGGTGCGACGGGTAAGACATGGGAAGAAGTTGCCCAGGAGCGTCTCTACTCGAAGATCGGAATGAGCTCGACCAGCTCCCGCTACTCCGACTATGTAAACAATCCAAATAAAGCAGCACTCCATTATTTTCAAGATGGGGTTTATAGCAACTGGTTTGATCGCGAAGCCGACGCCGAGTCACCGGCGGGAGGTGTGAGCTCGAACGTGAGGGACCTGGCCAAGTGGATGCAGTTGCAGCTAAACGGCGGCGCGTTCGGTGGCCAGAAGATCGTGGACCAGGTAGCGCTTGAGGAGACCCATAGAGCGCAAATCTGTCGTTCGCCGAACCCGGTTGCCCCAGGCAAATGGGCTCTGTTGCGTTAACTAGCCTGGCGTAGTCTGGGTTGATTCCGGAGGAGCCCTGTTCATGTCCAAGCGCCGTCGTTTTCCTGTTGCGATCATCCTGGTATGCGTTCGGTGGTATTGCAAATAGGGGATTTCCTATCGTGATTTGGCGGAGATGATGCAAGGAGCGAGGGGTTGAAGTGGAGCCGTCCACGATCATGCGTTGGGTCCCTCGCTACGCGCCTGAACTGGAGAAGCGGGTTCGTTGGTGTCAGGGCTATCGGGCGACCTCATGGCGTGTGGATGAGACGTATGTGAAGGTCGGTGGCAAGTGGAAGTACCTGTTTAGGGCCGTCGATAAGGAAGGCCGGTTGATCCACTTCATGTTGTCCCATCGACGAAATACACGTGCGGCCTATCGTTTCTTTGGTAAAGCGCTGACGACGATGCGCCATTGGCCACCGTCCTCAATTGCGACAGACCAGCTCGGCTCGTACCCGAGAGCTATCGGCCGTTTGCAGCAAGAAGGCAAGCTGGC
>JAYVDT010000601.1:0-2584 GCA_043749265.1 Rhodanobacteraceae bacterium
GCGTTTACGGATTGGCGCGAGACTTCGAGGCGGTCGGCGAGGTCTTGTTGCGACCAGGACCGTTCGGCGCGGAGGATACGTAGCCGGTTATTCATTGGCGGCTCTGTAGCGCAAGTTCAGCATAACCGTAGCTATTCCGAAGAAGACCCAGTAGAGGCTGAAGACTGAGAAGGCCTGGAGGCGCGCGACGGGTGTAAACAGCTCAAGCAGACCCCAGGTGGTGGTGATGATGAGCGTGCAGCCGGTGGCCCAGAGGATCTTCTGGGTAAGGAGCTGGCGCTGGAACTCATCGGTTTCCTCTTTGAGGTAGAGGCCTACGACGGCGATGACAGAAACGACCGGGATAGCCGTGGCGACGGCCAGAAGCGAGGCGAACAAGAGACTGGGATGCAGATGTTTGCGGGCTAATAGAGCGAGGATCAGGGTGGCTGAGTACCAGACCATTGTGATGAGGATGCGGCGAGAGAAGCGGCGAATTGCGACATTGTTAGGAGTGCATTTCATGTCAAGCAACCTTTCTATAAAGACAAGCTAACTTTACTTTGAGTGTGCTTGTCTGTCAAGGGTGCTTGTCAGAGTATTTTGGTCGAGAGATGCCCTTATCGCGGGCGGCGACTACTTCGTGGGGTTCTCGACGCTTCGCGTGTTTTAGGCTATTGGAATATGAACGTGAACTTTGCTGAGCGGGCGCAGAATCACAACTGGAAGCTGGATCCAATTGTGCGGTCATTGTTGGATACGGACTTCTACAAGCTGCTAATGTTGCAGTTTATTTGGAAGAATTTTCCAAAGCTGCATGTGACCAGTGATGTGACGAATCGCACGGTGCGGGTGCGGTTGGCGGAGCGTGTGGGGGCGGCGGCGTTGATCGAGCAGATGGAGCATGTGCGCCTGCTCCGGTTTCGGCGGAGTGAACTGGTATGGCTGGCCGGCAATACGTTTTATGGGACGCGGTGGATCTTCGAGCCGCAGTTTCTGGACTGGCTGGAGCATGAGTTTGAGCTGAGTGACTACGAGGTGTCCGAGCAGGATGGGCAGTTGGTGTTACGATTCAGCGGTCTTTGGAGCGCGGTGACGATGTGGGAGGTGTATGCGCTCGCGATTGTGAGCGAGTTGAAGACGCGCGCGGCACTGGCGGAGTTGAGTGAGCTTGAGCTGGATGTTTTGTATGCTCGCGCAAAAACGCGGCTGTGGGACAAAATTGTGAAGCTGCAACAGGTTCCGGATCTGCAGGTTTCGGACTTTGGGACGCGGCGGCGGCACAGCTTTCTATGGCAGGAGTACTGCGTGGAGGCAATGCGGGTGTCACTGAATGGGCGCGCGCAGGAGCGGTTTTCGGGCACGTCCAACGCGGCGCTCGCGTACAAGCATGATTTGGAGGCGATTGGGACAAATGCGCATGAGTTGCCGATGGCAATGGCGGCTCTGGCTTCTCGAGGGAGTGATGAGCAGTTGAGGGTGTCGCAATATGAGGTGTTGGAGTTGTGGCAGCAGAGTTATGGGGGCGCACTGCTGATAATGCTGCCGGATACGTTTGGTACGACGCAGTTTCTGGCTGGGGCGCCGGACTGGGTTGCGGGTTGGACGGGACAGCGCATCGATTCCAAGGACCCGGTGATCGCGGGCGATGAGTATATTGCGTGGCTGGAGAAGCGGGGGGAGGATCCGCGGTCCAAGCGGTTAATCGCGAGTGATGGTTTGGATGTGGACGATATTGTGCGGCTGCATGGGTACTTTGCGGGGAGGATTCGTTTCAGCGCGGGTTGGGGCACGCTGCTGACGAATGACTTTAGAGGGTGTCATCCACGCGGGGAGGATACCCTGGCTCCGTTGAGTCTGGTTTGCAAGCTCACGAGTGTGGACGGTGTGCCGGTGGTCAAGCTCTCTGATAATGCGTTGAAGACCTCAGGGCCGCCGGACTTGGTGGAGCGGTATCGGAGGGTGTTTGGGACGGAGGCCGCGTTGGGGGCGGCTGTGGTGGTTTAGTAAGGTCACCGGCGAATGGGATGGGGCGAGAGGGCGGGTCTTAGGCCCAGGCTGGTCTTGAGCGGCCCCGTTAGAGCTCAACAGTCGCGTCGAAAATGAAGACATTGGCTTAACACGCTCGTTTTATACTGACGCGATGAAGATGAGTGCGGTAGTTCGTGTAATGGTGGCTGTGGCAGTGGTGCCGATGATGTTGGTGCAGCAGAGTGCGGCGTGGGGCTCCGATGGGCACCGGATGATCAACCGTTTGGCGGTGGCGGGGCTGCCGAAGGATGTGCCGGAGTTTCTGCGGTCGCCGGCGGCAGCGGATGCCATGGAGTACTACGGGCCGGAGCCGGATCATTGGAAGTCGCAGGCTGAGCCGGAGCTGAGTGTGGCCGGCTCGCCGGAACACTTTATCGATATGGAATATGCCGATTTGATTGGTGTTCCGCTACCGCGGAAGCGCTATGACTACATCCGTGCGCTGGCGGTGGCGCAGAAGGCTCATCTGGATTTGCCGCTGACGCCGGAGAAGGTGGGGCTGCAGCCTTATGCCGCGAGCGAAGGGTACGAGCGGATGAAGTCTGCGATGCGGGATT
The DNA here is from genome assembly GCA_043749265.1 of Rhodanobacteraceae bacterium. Classification (GTDB taxonomy): domain Bacteria; phylum Acidobacteriota; class Terriglobia; order Terriglobales; family Acidobacteriaceae; genus Edaphobacter. Next base: position 2,568 of record JAYVDT010000601.1, read on the forward strand.
ATCGTGAGCTTGCTGCC
>JAYVDT010000602.1:0-2582 GCA_043749265.1 Rhodanobacteraceae bacterium
ACACGGGTACGCTGTCCTTTGCCCCGAAAGAACTTGTCGAAGATCATCACCTTCTCCATATCTTCGATGCCCGTCCCACGATCCGCGACACTGATCATCACATCGCTCGCAGTTGCTTCTGCACTGATGAAGATGGGTGATCCTGCGGGAGAGTATTTCGCCGCGTTGCTCAGCAGATGTTGAAGAACTGCAATGATTCGCTTGAGATCGAACCTGACGACGGGGAGATCGGCCGGTAGCCTGACTTCAGCTTTTCGGGCTTTGAGGAGATTCTCCGCATCGCTCAGCGCAAGGGCCAGCACCTCGCTAATGGTATGGATCTGAAGATCAAGACGGATCTCGTGGGTTTCCAACTCCGCCATCTCCATCGATTGCCGTACAAGATAAGTAAGGCGCTCCGACTGCAAGTCAATATTTTCCAGTTGGGAGGCTGTTTGTGGGCTGAACTTCTCCTCACTTTTCCTCACCTCCTGGATTGCAGCGGCGATTGATTCCAGAGGCTCCTTGAGTTCCAGGGTAACTGAGTCGAGAAGTGCATTTCTAAGGCGTTCGCTCTCCCGCGAAGCTTCTACCCGGGTAATGGTCTCCATCGCGCTTGCTCGCTCGACAGCGATTGCCGCGAGCCCGCAAACCGCATCAAGAACCTCAGGAGATAATCCGATTCCCGAGACTGCTAAGGACCCCAGGGTCCGCGTGCCCAGGAGAATTGGAACCAGTGTCAAAGAATGTTCAGAATCGATGACGTGGTGGCGCGAGAAGGCCGCGTCGCGGAGCTGGCCCGGCCGGCTTTCGGAAAAGTCTGGACGGGATCGATAGGTCCGTTCTCCGGCCAGCAGGTATACGGCTACTCCGTCCAGGTTGAAGATCGTTTCAATCCTTCTGGGCATCGAGTTGAGTAACTCGGCTGTATTGCCGGCGAGGAGCATCGTCTGAGACAAGTCATATAGCTTTTCGGTCTCGCGCTGCCGGCTTCGCGCGTCCTCTGCTTCTTCCTTGGCTTTCTCCGCCAGCCTGCTCCCGATCGCCCCGGAGATAATAAAAGCAAGCAAAGCAACCCAGTTTCTGGGATCCCTTACGGTAAAAGTAAACACGGGAGGAAGGAAGAAGAAATTAAAGGCGGCAGCAGATAGAAGAGAGAGGTAGATCGAGTGCCGCAGCCCCCATCGGGAGGCCACAAGGAGGATAAGAACCAGGAAGGTCAGTGCTACTGTAGTCTCGTTGACGTGAAGCCAGCGGAAGTACACCCATATGACAAGCGAGATGCCGAGAGTCGAAACAAAGTAATGTGCGACAATCCGGCTTGTAATCTTCATCTCAATTGGCTTCCCATCTTGGATCTGGCTCTGTCGTAGATATTATGCCCAAATTAAATACCCCTTCCGTCAACAACCGGGCAACCACGCGAACTCCTGAGGAATGGCTTGACAAGGTAGATCCTTTGTTGAAGACCAGAGGAACGTTCAAGCTTTTCCTTGGCTATGCTCCAGGCGTTGGAAAGACGTTCAACATGCTGTCGGAGTCCATACGACGTCGTGAACGCGGTGAGGACATCGTAATTGGGATCGTAGAAACTCACGGGCGCCCTCGAACGGCTGAACTGGCTGCGGAGTTGGAGCAAATCCCACGGAAGATGATCGAATATAAAGGGGTCTCTTTCGGAGAGATGGACCTGGCCGCGATCCTGTCTCGACGCCCCGCAATTGTGTTGGTGGATGAGCTCGCCCACACAAATATAAAGGGCAGCCTCCACGCGAAACGATATGAAGATGTCATCGCGCTTCTCGACGCCAACATCGATGTTCTTTCTACAATGAACGTCCAGCATATCGAAAGTGTTTCCCCTACCATCCACAGCGTCACCGGGGTCGACATTCGAGAAACGGTACCTGATTGGGTCATCCAACGTGCCGATGAAATCATCATGGCAGATCTAACCCCCGAGGCCCTTCAGACGAGGATGCGGCGCGGTGACGTCTACCCTGTGGAACGAGCAGAGGCCGCTCTGGCCAACTTCTTTCGTCGTGGGAATCTGATTGCCCTCCGAGAACTCGCTCTTCAGCATGTGACGAAGGCCGTTGACCGGACCCTCACTGCGTACATGGACGCTAAACAGATTGAGGCGAACTGGGCTATTCGTGAGCGCGTAGTCGTTTGTATCAGCGAGAGCAGGGAGTCTCAAGCCCTCATAGCGCGAGGTGCAAAAGTAGCGGAAGGCGTCGGTGGAGAGCTCTTTGTGTTGCACATTGAGGTGGAACGGTCCCGAAAAGCTGTAGATGAATCCTCCCTTGCTGCCAACCTGCAATTTGCTCGAACGTGCAACGCCCAGATCGTCATTCTCCCCGGAGAAAACGTCGCGGAAAGTGCCGCGGCCTTCGTACGGGATAAGCACATCACCCAGATCGTCTTTGGACGAAGCGCCGTGCGAGGCTGGCGACAATACCTCTACTATTGGTCGATCCAGCACTTCTTAAAGGAGTCACCAAACGTAGATGTCCATATCGTGACTCAGCATCGTACCGGGAGATGATCTATCTCTGAGGCACTCGTTCTCGTTGATGCGGCTGCTTCGATACCGTCCTTTG
>JAYVDT010000603.1:0-2579 GCA_043749265.1 Rhodanobacteraceae bacterium
ACCACCGGTTCTTGCCGCAGACCGATCCCCGCCGCATCCGTGACAAACGAAAGACGACGCGGCAAACTCATCTGCCCGCGCCACGGCGAAGTCGGCAGCTTCGCCGCATACTGCCAGTTGCTCATCCACCCCAGCAGCACGGGCTTCTGGGTCTTGGGCAGGCCGTTGAAGCTGATCGCGCAGTAGTCGTCCTTGCCATAGTTGGTCCAGCCCTGCGAACCCTGCGCCTTGCTCTGAGTAAACCTGGTCCCGTCGAAGTCTCCCAGGAAATACTGCTCGCCCGACCCACCTTGCGGCGCCCCCGGGTTCAACCCAACCTTCAGCGCCCAGATGCTGCCCGAACCCTTAGCCGCGGGCACCCGAACCAGGTCTGGACACTCCCAGTCGCCATCCGTATCGCCTGTCGGCCCAAACTCGCTGAGTTGCTTCCAGTCCTTCAAATTTGGGGAACCGTAAAACCTGACCTTATGTTCCTTAGGCAGCGACACCGCCATGAGCCAGCGCCCGGTCTTTTCGTCCCAACTCACGCTTGGATCGCGAAAGTCCACCATGTGCAGGTCCAGCACCGGATTGCCTTTGTACTTGGTCCAGGTCCGTCCGTTATCGAGGCTGTATGCAATGTTCTGGTTCTGCAGGGTTGACGGTTCCTGGCCGCTGTAGCCTGTATAAACCGCTACGAGGCATTCCTTGCCGGAGCCGCAAAGTCCACTGGAATTTGTGCGATCGATCACCGTGCTTCCAGTAAAAATCATCACGCCATCCTGCTCGGGAGTCGCGACTCAGTCGTCGAGCCGCCACAGTGAGAGCATGCGGGGGAGTGAAAGAACAAGATACATCGCAAAGAAGACCACGAGTGTCCCGGTGCTCTTGAGCCAGAGCGTCGAGATCGGGACAGGACTCTCCTGCAAGACCAGGGCGCACGCAGCGACGCCAATCAGTATGGGTGCGGACAGCCCGGAGGCCTTCCTGAAGACCGAGTCAGTCAGCCCCCTGTAGCCGCTTTGTTTAAGCAGTCTGCTATCGAACAACCCAGTGGGCAGTACGACCAGAAGCAGGGGTAGCCAGTAATGCCCCCAGTGAGCGGATGCAAGAATGACAAGAATTGAAACTTCGGTGAGAAGACCTGCGACCACCCACGCCCGGCGCCGGGTCAAGGTATTGAGCTCGACGCGGACCGGCCATATTCGAACACTGTACTCTGACATGTCCCCTCCAAAAAGGATGTTTTCACAATAGCCTCTGGAAGAGCCGCGGCATCACCGTGAATTTGTCGTGAACAGGAGACCCTTGGCGGACCTCCGCCGAACCGTGACACCGATCCCGCCTCCGGTATAGTTGAGACCTAGACCACATACCACCTGACGTCATCCAAGGAGCGCATCGCCACAGGAAGTTCCTTCCAGTGCAACATATCGGTGCTTACCGCATGGCCCCAACTCATGTGTCCCCACTGGTCGCCAAACGGGTTGTACTGATAAAACAGGTGGTATTCGCCGCGATAGAACAGCAGCCCGTTCGGATCGTTGGTCCAGTGTTTTGCGGGGGAGAAGTGGATCTGCGGCCGGAACGGCTCGTCATACTTTGGACCTTGAGCGTGGGTGGCGATTGATGCAAGTGCGTAAACAGCGAGGCATCCAAGGACCTTGCGTATCTGCATAAGCTAAAACTCCCGCCTGCCCTCCATGGCCCGGCTCATGGTGACCTCGTCAGCGTACTCGATATCGCTGCCCGCCGGCACGCCAGTCGCGATTCGCGTCACTTTCACCGAGTTTTTTGCTTTATGAATCTCATGGCTCAGATACACCGCCGTTGCCTCGCCCTCGGTCGTTGGTGAAGTGGCCAGAATCACCTCGTCCACATCGCCAAGGCGCGTCAACAAATTCCCAATCCGCAACTGCTCCGGCCCCACCCCACCAATCGGAGAAAGTGTCCCGTGCAGCACGTGATAGACGCCGTTGTAGTTGCGGGTTTTTTCGATCGTCGCAATATTCGTCGGCTCTTCCAGTACGCACACCTGGCGCTGATTGCGCGTGGCACTCGTGCAATACCCGCATGGGTCGACGTCCGTAATGTTGTTGCAAACCGAACACAGCCGCAGATGTTTCTTGATCTCGCGGATTGCCTCCGCCAGCCTGGCCGCGTCGTCTTCTGAAGAACGCAGAACATGGAACGCCAGTCGCTGCGCTGTCTTTGTGCCGATGCCCGGCAGCTTGCGCAACTCATCAATCAACTGCGCCATCGGTTCCGCAAAGCGATTTGTCACGAACCCAGCCCAGGCAGGTCCAATCCGCCCATCATGCTCGCCACACTGGACTTCATGGCCTCATCCGCACGACGTCCGGCATCGTTCACGGCAGACGTAATCAGGTCTTCCAACAACTCCAGGTCAGACGAGTTCGCGCCCATCGCCGTCGGCTCAATCTTGATGCGCAGCACTTCCTTGCGGCCGTTCATCCGCACCGTCACCATGCCGCCGCCGGACTGACCTTCCACGACGGTAGCCGACAACCTGGCCTCCATCTGCTCCTGCATCATCTTCGCCTGCGACATCATGTCTTTCATCTTGCCGAGATCCGAAA
>JAYVDT010000604.1:0-2571 GCA_043749265.1 Rhodanobacteraceae bacterium
ATGGAGATGTTGCGGCGACGGAATATCTCCGTTGCCGGCAAGAATGCGGTGGTGATTGGACGCAGCGATATAGTGGGCAAGCCAATGGCGATGCTGCTGCTGAATGCCTCCGCCACCGTGACGATTTGCCACAGCAAGACAGTTGATCTTGCATCGTTCACGCGGGCGGCGGATGTGCTGGTCGCGGCAATCGGCAGGCCCGGTTTCGTGACTCCGGAGATGGTCAAGCCGGGCGCGGTGGTAATCGATGTGGGCATCAATCGCGTGACCGACGAGCAGGAGATGAAGGGCTTCTTTGGTGACGATCCGGCGCGTGCGGCGACGTTCGCCAAGCGTGGCTCGGTGGTTGTGGGTGACGTGCATCCCGAGGCCTTCGCGGTTAGCTCGGCCTACACGCCGGTTCCTGGAGGAGTTGGCGCGCTGACGATTGCGATGCTGATGGCTAACACGGTGAAGGCTGCCAAATTGCGGCGGAGCTTTTAGGTGTTGCGCGTCGGACTGACGGGCGGGCTGGGTAGCGGGAAGTCCACGGTTGCGGCGATGCTGGCGGCTCATGGAGCCTACGTCCTCTCGGCAGATGATCTGGCGCGTAGCCTGATGCAGCCGGGGCAAGCGGTGTTCGACGCGATTACGGAGCGCTTTGGGCCGGGCGTTGTCCGTGTGGATGGCACGCTCGACCGTCCGGCTCTGGCGCGTATCGCGTTTGCTGACGGGCGGGTGGAGGAGTTGAACGCGATCGTGCATCCGGCGACGATTGGGCTGCAAAGCGAGCTGACGGGAGTGATCTTTGCCAAGGATCCGAAGGCCGTCGTCGTCGTCGAATCAGCGCTTATCTTCGAGACGAAGCATGCAAACGGTTGGCGCGAGCGTTTCGATTGCCTCGTGCTGGTCACGGCGCCGGATGAAATGAAGATCGCACGATTCTGCGCTCGATCCGGTGATGGCGACCATGCTGCGTTGGAAGCGGAGGCCAGACGCCGCCTTGCCCGGATGATCCCGGACGGGAAAAAACTCGGCCAGGTCGATTTTGTTATTCGCAATGACGGCTCCCTGAGCGGGCTGGAGACCCAGGCTGAGGCCCTTTGGGCGTCGCTGCAGAGGCGTGCGTCCGCGTTGTAGTCTGGACAGATGAGTTCGCTTGCAATCAGTCTTGACGATGTACTGGCAGCGCGTGGACGAGTTCAAGGGCAGGTCTACGAGACGCCCTGTCCGCGCTCCGAGATGCTATCCAAGCTGACCGGCCAGCAGGTTTACCTGAAGCTGGAAAACCTGCAGATGACCGGCAGCTTCAAGGAGCGCGGGGCGCTGAACAAGCTTTCCCTGCTGATGCCGGAAGAGAGCGCACGCGGCGTGGTTGCGGCGAGCGCGGGCAACCATGCACAGGGTGTTGCGTACCACGCGACACGGCGGGGCGTGCGATCCATCATCGTGATGCCGCTGGCGACGCCGTTGGTAAAAGTAACGGCGACCAGGGACTTTGGCGGGGAAGTGATCCTGCACGGCGCGAACTATGACGAAGCCTGCGCGGAGGCTTCGCGGCTTTGCCTGAGTGAGGGTATGGTCTTCCTGCATCCGTTTGATGACGCGGACGTGATGGCGGGGCAGGGCACCATTGGCCTGGAGATGCTGGAGCAGATTCCGGAGATGGAAGCGATCATCGTGCCGATCGGCGGCGGCGGGCTGATCGGCGGCATCGCCTGCGCTATCAAAGAGCTGAAGCCGTCGGTGCGGGTGATCGGCGTGCAGACTTCGCGGTTGCCCTCGATGCTGCAGGCGGTTGCGCATCATGGCCCCATTACGATCGATGCCGCGACGACGATCGCGGATGGTATTGCCGTTCGGCGCGCCGGGGCGGTGACATATCCGATGGTGGAGCGCTACGTCGACGAGATTGTCACGGTCGATGAGGATGAGATTGCATCTGCGATTCTGGTTCTGCTGGAGCGCGAAAAGACGCTGGCGGAGGGTGCTGGTGCGGCTGCGCTGGCGGCATTGCTGCAGGGCAAGACCACACTAAGCAAGCGCCACGGCGTGCACACGGGTGTGCTGGTGTGTGGCGGCAATATCGACGTCACGCTGCTCTCCCGCATCATCGAGCGTGGTCTGGTGCAGGATGGGCGTCTGATTCGTCTGCGCATTCATCTGCTGGACAAGCCGGGCGCGCTGGCGGAACTGACGCGATTGATTGCGAATCATCGCGCTAATATTGTGGATACGCTGCACAATCGCGCTTACTACGGGGTCAACCTGGGCGACACGGTGATCGACATCACAATGGAGACGCGCGGCCGCGAGCAGGTCGCGGAGCTGCTAAATGCGCTGACGGCTGAAGGTTATCGCCACAGCCGCGTGCAGTAGGGGTATGCTGTTGGCTCTATGGCAATCGCGATTGTCTCGACAAAAAGTCCGCGCCGGGCCTTCAACCCAACCGTAGGGACTTCTCGCTTCCTCATCAGCAGCCCGACACCTTCTCACGGAGACCGTACCGATGTCTAAATTTATCGCCGCTCTGCTCGTTGCTTCAGCTCTTTCGTTTACCCAGCCTAAGGCTGCTATCGCCTCGGCGCCGGT
>JAYVDT010000605.1:0-8648 GCA_043749265.1 Rhodanobacteraceae bacterium
GGAGAGAGGTGATAGCCTGCAAAAACAACTACGGCGAGTATTATGGCGATGAACCCGATTGTCTGGTACTGACGTTTTAGAAATGCCTCGGCCCCTTCACGAATGGCGTTCGAAATGGCCTGCATCTTAGTCGTGCCGGCATCGGCAGCGATGACAGATCGCGCAAGCGCGAACGCTGCTGCGAGCGCTATCAGAGCAACCACGATTGCAATCCAAAGGTAAAGACGGCCATCTGGTGCTACTGGCTGCGATTGATACGCGAGGTCCGGCTGGTTAGACGTCAAAACAAAAAAACATAAAACCTGCATAGACGACGTCTCCTTTGGCGCTGTGTGAGGCTGCTCTTCGCAGCGGCGCTATTAGAACATGCACACAATATAGGGTCAAACGAAGAGTTCGACAGCCCGATCAAATGATGAGCTGTACCGCTATTGCTGCAGCATGTCAACGCTACTAAAAGTTGATGGCTTAGTTGGAGACGTCGAGCGTAATGGCACCAGAGGGGAGGGTAGTGTTAGTCGCTGAGATGATTTAGGAGCGACGCGGTTGACTGCGTCAATACCAGCGTTCCCGAGGCAGAGGCGGTAAGCGAGGTCGGAATCATCCAGATACGATCACTCGTGGCGGTCCAGGCCATTGTGCAGTGCCAATGTTTGTAACGGCGAGCGTCACCGGTGGAGAGGATGACCCGACCGCGCCGAAGGCATGAGATTGTCGGTGCGTCTTCAGGATGACCAGGAAATGTCCTATGCGCAGAGGATCGAGCAAACGTTGTAGCTTGGGACGATTCCAGCGGGCCCCGGCGCCCTTCTCCGGGAAGATGCGATCGCATCCTGCTGCATTAAGGGCGGAGGCTTGGGCCGTTGTGTCCTGTTGGTTGGTCGATCGCGCGCGTAGCCGATGAGCACAGTTGCGAAAAAATGTCGCTCACGGCCCTATCACTACAAGACCCTTTTGCAATGGAAGTTAATGGGTCTAGGCCCTGACTGTGGAGGTGCCGGAGGGCTCGATCTATGGGTTTTTCGGTCTAAATGGCGCAGGCCAGTCAACCACAATTAAAAGGATGACGGGATGATCTTCCCTGACGATGGAGACGCCGTTCCTTTCTGGTATTCGATAAGTACCGATTCGCTTGCTGCAAAGCGATCAATCTGGATGGTCCCGGAGAACTTGGCCCTTTTTGACTACCTCTTGATCGGGGAACATTTGGATCAGATACGTTCCTTATTCGATCTCCGAGAAAGTGTCTTCCTCTATCGGACTTCACAGCTTCTTCATCTGCTGGATTTAGCAGATGACTCTGACAGGTTTGCAAGATATTGCTCGCACGAAATGCGGAAGAAGACCTGCCTGGTAATAGCGCTGCTTCCAAATCCAAAGGTGTTGATTCTGGATGCAATCTTTGAAGGCCTCGACCCCATAATGACTAAAACGGCAAAAAAAAGCCTCCAAGCAAGCAGCCATGAGAGGGACAACAAATTCCTGACTACAAACGTTCTAACCGCCGCTACCGACCTTGTTAAACAATAAGCAATGGCATGGTATCGGTGCAGTGCGGTGTTGAGCCGCCCGGCGGCATGGCCTGAGGGATAACGATCAATTGTCGCTCTCACCATTTGTGTCGGGATCCAGGATTAATCCACACTGCCTGCCAGACGCACTATCAAGCCCTCAGTAAGGTATAGCACCGCTGAACAGGACAACACCGAGGCAGGCAGGTAAGATGAGCTTGCGGGTGCATGTGTGGCTCCGAGTCAGAAAGGCTTCATCGTGAAAGCACTTGTGAAGGCGCAGGACGGACCTGGACTTTGGTTGAAAGACTTGCCTGAGCCGCAGATGGGCATCAACGAGGTAAAGATCCGGGTTCTCTTTACCGGTATCTGCGGTACGGACCTGCACATTTATGAATGGGACGCATGGGCCAGCGCAACCATCCCAGTAGGTCTCGTGATCGGGCATGAGTTCGTGGGCGAGGTCGTCGAAGTAGGCTCAAACGTTCTGGACGTCCACCCCGGTCAGCTTGTCAGTGGGGAAGGCCACGTCGTCTGCGGACGCTGCCGCAACTGCCTCGCAGGCCGTCGTCACCTCTGTGCCTATACGCGCGGAGTCGGAGTAAATCGGGACGGCGCCTTCGCAGAATACATCGTGCTGCCGATGTCAAACATCTGGCACCACGCCCAGGGCGTTGCCCCGGAAGTTGCAGCAATTTTTGATCCGTTCGGTAACGCTGTCCATACGGCGCTCGCGTTCCCTGTGCTCGGCGAAGATGTTCTTGTGACGGGTGCCGGCCCAATTGGCATCATGGCAGCAGCGGTAGCGAAACATGCGGGCGCTCGCCATGTGGTGATCTCGGATCCGAATCCATACCGGCGCGCGCTGGCTGAAAAGGTCGGTGTGACCCTTGCTGTGGATCCCAGCACGACAACGCTGGGTAATGTTCAGAAGGAACTGCAGATGACAGAGGGTTTCGACGTTGGTCTTGAGATGTCAGGCAATCCGAGTGCCTTCCGCGACATGCTCGCAAACATGAGCCATGGCGGCAAGGTGGCCATGCTCGGTATTCCGTCGCAGGAGATGTCAATCAACTGGAATCAGGTGATCTTCAACCAACTTACACTACGCGGAATCTATGGGCGTGAGATGTACGAGACCTGGTACAAGATGACGGTCATGCTGGAATCCGGCCTGGATATCTCGCCAGTAATTACGCACAGACTGAACTGGAAGGACTTCGAGCAGGGCTTTGACGCCATGCGCTCGGGCAACTCTGGCAAGGTAATTCTGGACTGGCGCGACGTGTCTTAGTTTTAGTAGGATGAGCTCATTGCTGGGCGATCTGACTGATTTCGAGGCAAGCGCTGTCGCGTTACACTTCACCGCAAAACCGTAACAGAGTCGACATTGAAGGGGCCACGCAATGGAGCAAAGCGACTGCGAAATGCCCGGGCCCAACCTGACACAACCAGACAGTCTCTTTGAACGATGTTCGTGGTTTTACGCCCTTTGCCGCGAATACCTGTTCCGCGACCATACTCAGGAGATCGCACGCTCGTTATTTCCTGTTGATCGGCCAAAGGCTGGAACCCGTCTCCTCGAACTGGGCTGCGGCCCGGGCTTTTACGCCTGTCGGCTTTCGGAAGAGCTTCCCAACATCCAGACGACAGGCGTGGATCTGTCCGTGAATCTTATCGAACGCGCGAACCTCCGCGCGCGCAGCCTGCGACTTTCCAACTGCAGCTTTCAACATGCGGACGCGCACGCGCTTCCGTTTGCTTCGAACTCGATCGATGCGATCGTGGTCTCCCGCCTGTTTCTTATCGTGCCCGATAAAGAGGGAATCATCAGGGAGATGTTTCGCGTGCTTCGACCTACGGGTCGCTGCTTCGTCGCTGAACCTACGTCCGGCTTCCGGACACGGTTGCCCCTGGCTGTGATGTGGCTGCTTTCAAGGCTTACTACGAGTCCCGCGGGCAAGTACCGCGAACCTCAGCAGGCCGACGTGATGAGTCGCCCGGACTTCGAAGCGCTCATTCATTCGCAGCCATGGGGATCAAGTGATCTGCAACATGACGGCTGGTATCAGTATGCTGTTTGCCAGAAGTCGCTTGGCACGGGGGACAAAGTCGATGTCTGAGCCCGATCTCAATAGCCCTTATCTGGTTCTGGATCCTACATATCCAATTCCAGCGCTTTCGCATTTGTGTGCCTTGACCGTAATGGCTAAGGCGCCGCGTGCCGGCCGCGTCAAGACCCGGCTGTCACCACCCCTTACGCTGGAGCAGACGGCGGCGCTCAATATTCGTTTTCTGCGGGATACTACGGAAAATCTGGCGACGATCCCGGGTAGCGCGGGACTCATCTCCTATACTCCCGTCGGTGATGAATCCCTTTTCGAGGGAATACTTCCCGATACATTCGCGTTGGTACCGCAGCGGGGAGAAGGATTCGGTGAGCGTCTTTTCGCAGCGGCTCAGGATATCCTGGCCATTGGCTACGCATCCGTGTGCCTGATCGACTCAGACTCTCCGACAGTCCCGGCCGCCGCCTTCACCCAGGCGGTCGAAGCGCTTGCCAGGCCGGGGGATCGAGTTGTGCTTGGGCCATCTGATGACGGCGGCTATTACCTGATCGGCCTGAAGAAGGCGCATGCGAAGCCGTTTGAACGCATCACGTGGTCAACGTCCGCTGTCTTTGCGGAGACGGTTGAACGTTGCCGAGACGCGGGGCTGGAGGTGGTTTTCCTTCCAACCTGGTACGACGTTGATGATGCCGCAACGCTCCATTTACTCAACCAAGAACTTCTAGGTAACCTTGACCCGGATTTTGCTCAATATGCCGGATACGCCGCGCCCCACACTCGCGAGCTTCTTCTCGAAATGCAGCTCGATTCCGCGGCGGTGGACCCCGCGTGACGACCGTCAAAAGGCACTGGTCCGAATTGCGACCATGGCATACCAATCTTGCGCTCGCGCTCATTGGTTGTGCGATGGTCTACTTTACGCGGCAATTAACGATCGAATACCTCAAGTACCAGATCGGTTTCTCCGGGACTTCGAGCGCCCACCTGGTTCTGTACTTAGCGGCCGTGGCAATCCTCCTCATCAAGCCGACGAATACTGACCGCTACACCTTCCCCCTGATTCTTAGCTTCGCCATTGCGTGTCGTCTGGTAGCGCTCTTTTGCGATCCGGTTTTGTCGTCCGATGTCTATCGGTACGCGTGGGATGGAGTCGTTCAGCACGCGCACATCAATCCCTATCGTTATGTCCCCGGTAATCCGGCCCTCACATTTCTGCGTGAGCCGAATCAGGATTTGTTCGACAACATGAACCGCCGCGACTACGCCCACACCATCTATCCGCCGGTGGCGCAAATGTTGTTCTACGTTATTACCTACATTTCTCCGGGTATGCTCTTCATGAAGACGGCGATGGTGCTCTTCGAAGGATTGACGATGACGGGCCTCGTGCTGCTGCTCCGGCATCTCGGACGGCCACGTGAGTGGACGCTGATCTACGCATGGTGCCCCCTGCTCATCTGGGAGATTGCGGGTTCAGGCCACATAGATTCTGTCGTGATGGCATTCATGGCGCTGGCGTTGCTCTCTCGTTACCGTCAGCACTCTGTCCTTACGGGGCTGTTTCTCGGCCTGGCCGTTTTGACTAAATTCTATCCACTAGTCCTGTTTCCCGCTCTTTACCAGCGGCAGCCTAACGGGAAGCTCGACTGGAAAATGCCCGCTGCGTTCGCCGCGGTTGCTGTTTGTTACGTTCCATACCTGAGTGTCGGCAGGGGGGTCCTTGGATTTTTTGGCGGCTACGTTGACGAAGAGGGAATGGCTACCGGTACGCGCTACTTTCTGCTGGATCTCGCCCAACACATGCCTGGAATGCATGATCTGCCCATGGCCTTCTTCGTTGCCTTTGTCGCCCTCGTATTTGGAGGGATTACGCTTTGGGCGTGGCGGACTTCCTGTTGGCAGGGGAGCGCGCCTGAGGCGTTTCTGGCCCCTGCGTTTGCCCTCGCGCTTGCGCTGATGCTTCTGTTTTCCCCGCACTATCCCTGGTATGTAGCGTGGCTAATTCCGTTCCTGGTTTTCATCCCCAGTCTGACGGTTTTCACTTATGTCGGCGGCTTGTTTTACCTGTGCACGACGGAAATGGCAGTCGGACAAGGTCCACAACAGTACAAGCTAAATGAGGTCCTGTATTTGGCTGTGGCCGTCGCTTTCGTTATAGAAATCATGCTGCGGAGCAATCCGCAAACACGCCCCTGGTTCGTTCGAACCTTCTCCCTCAAACCCAGGATTATCGTTTTGGGTCCGATTCTTCCACCTGAACCTGTAGGCTGATTCGATGCCGCAGATTTCAATCATCATTCCGGCGCTCAATGAAGCTGAGTCGATTGCGCACGTCGTCTCCGAGATACCCTGGTCGATGATCGCGGAGTGCATCGTAGTGGATAACGGTTCGACAGACGCCACGGCAGCGCTTGCGGACGCTGCCGGAGCCCGCGTTATCCAGTCCCCGCGCGGCTATGGGGCAGCCTGTCTTGCTGGATCGAAGGCGGCGCTTTCAACTTCCGACATACTTGTCTACATGGATGGTGATGGGTCCGATATCATCGGCAACCTAGCGCGCCTGACTACTCCGATCGCGAACGATGAAGCAGACTTCGTGATTGGCTCGCGGATCAAAGGCGATCGCGAACCTGGCTCGATGCTTCCAAGTCAGGTCTTTGCCGGGCAGATGGTGGGCTTTCTGCTGCGACTCCTGCAGGGTGTTCGCTACACAGACATGGGGCCATTCCGAGCCATTCGTCGCTCATCGCTTGAAGCGATGCAGATGCAGGAACTCACTTACGGGTGGAACCTCGAAATGCAGATCAAGGCGGCACAGCATAACCTTCGTATTCGCGAGATTACCGTCGGCTACCGAGCGCGATTCGGGGGCACCAGCAAGGTCTCCGGCGACTGGAAAGCTTCCGTCAAAGCCGCGACGCGCATCATGGAGGTCCTGTTTCGCGTTGGACTGAAAAGGCGTCATAGAAACGCGGATTGGCGCGCGCAGTAACGACATCAATGCAGCTACAATCCAGGGATGTCCGACCCAAAAAGCCGCCGCCAATTCGTCACTGAAGCTTCGCTCACGCTGCTTGCAACAGCAACATTGGCCGCTCAGGCTAACGGAGAATCCATGGCCTCCCAAAATACTCCAGGCGCGCCCCCGGCCTTTGGCAACGCTCCCGCCGTTGGGCCGGAGATCACCTCCGCGACTATTGCCGAAGCCGAGAAGCTCACGCAGACACCGATGACGCTCAAGGACAGGGTCCAGGCCGCAGGGAACTGGCGTCAGTCCATGGCGGCACTTGGCGAGCGTCGCACCGGTCCGCGCAAGGTTGCCATTCCGGATAACATCGCACCGTACAGCACGTGGCATCCTGTTGCCTCTGGCGTCGTACCCGGCGGTGTGTTTGCGGCCTCCAGACAAGACGCCGGTCCGATCCCGGGGTCGGACGCGGAGATCGCCTTTGCTCCCGTCTGGCGGCAAGCGCGTTGGATCGAGTCAAAGAAGATTACTTCAACCCGTCTGACAAAGATCTATCTCGACCGCATCGCACGTTACGACGGCAAGCTCCGCTGCGTCATCACGGCGACGCCGGAACTTGCATTGAAGCAAGCCGCCGCGGCAGATAGCGAGATCGCTGCAGGCCACTACCGCGGGCCGCTGCATGGCATTCCCTGGGGAGGCAAGGATCTGCTGGATACTGCTGGTATCGCCACTACATATGGCGCCGAGCCTTTCCGCAATCGTGTCCCGACGAAAGACGCGGCGGTCGTCATCAAGCTGCACGCAGCCGGGGCGGTCATGATAGCAAAGCTTTCTATGGGGGCACTGGCTCTGAATGACATTTGGTTTGGCGGTCAGACCATGAACCCGTGGCTTTTGGAAGAGGGTTCAAGCGGCTCTTCTGCCGGACCTGGATCCGCCACCGCTGCGGCCCTTGTTGCCTTCTCCATTGGTTCAGAGACGGAGGGCTCGATCATCAGCCCATCCATGCGCTGCGGCCTGACTGGCCTGCGCCCCACCTTTGGCCGCGTGCCTCGAACGGGCGCAATGACACTCTGCTGGTCGTTGGACAAACTTGGCCCTATGACCCGCTCGGTCGAGGACGCGATGCTTGTCCTGCATGCGATCTCCGGCGCGGATGCCGGTGACCTTGCAAGCCACGAGGCTCCGCTCAGCTTCAACCCGGACGCTTCCATACAAAATCTTCGCGTGGGGTTTTTCCCGGCTTGGATGAAGGAAGCTCCGGCGACAGATGTCGATCGCAACGCGCTGGCCGCGATCGAAAAACTTGGAATGAAGCCGGTGCCGGTCAGCCTCCCAGACTGGCCTTACGGGAGCCTGAACACGATCCTCTTTGCGGAGGCTGCGGCCGCCTTTGAGGACATCACTCTCGATCACCGCGTCGACCAGATGAAGGCTCAGATGCCGGATGCGTGGCCGAACTCTTTCCGGCAAGCTCGCTTCCTGTCCGCAGTGGATATGGTGCAGGCCGACCGTCTGCGCCGCATGGTTGCCAACGAGATGGCCCGCCTCTTCAACGAGGTGGACGTCCTGCTGGTTCCAAGCCTACGCGATGAGACACTCACTGTCTCCAACTTCACAGGGCATCCTTCGCTAACGTTCCGAGCGGGCTTTGTAGATGTTTCGGAGGCTCGCAGCGACTGGGCCCCCGATCCGGCTAAACCTGTCATGAAGTTCGCCACTCCACGCCGCGTCCCGCACGGTGTCACGCTGATTGGTCGACTCTTTGACGAGGGTACGATTGCCCAGGCGGGGCTGGCGCTTGAAAAGCATTTTGCGGTCTCGGGAGAGCGTCCCTCCGGTTTCGGGGTCTAAATCACCAGCAGAGCCGGTTGCACGTGCTCTTAGAAAGGCCTACCAGGAGGATTTGATGAAGTTGAAAATCGCAACTACGATTGCAATCGTGGCTCTGGCCATGCCTGTGTTTGTCCCCGCATATGCTTTGCAGGCCCAGGAAACGACCGGGAATCGGACAAAATCTCAGAGTCCTGACCAAGTTGTTAAGATGTATAACAGCAAGCTGAACCTTACTGAGGATCAGAAGCAGAAGATCCGTCC
>JAYVDT010000606.1:0-8646 GCA_043749265.1 Rhodanobacteraceae bacterium
TGGGCAAACGAGCTTGTGCCAGCGAGCGTCGATTGGGTGCCCGGCGCGTTTACTATCTTGCGGCCGGAGATGCTTGCCCGGATCGGCGAGTTCGACCCGGACTTCTTCCTCTACTACGAAGAAGTCGATCTTTGCCTCAGGTTCAAGCAGGCCGGGATTCCGGTCTGGTACTGGCCTGACATCGTCGTGATCCATATTGGCGGAGAGTCTTCACGGCAGTTGAAGTCGCTCGAGTTCTCACACCGTTCCGCCCAGGTTGTACTGTGGAGGATGCGTAGTACGCTTCTCTATTATCGGAAACACCATGGCTGGCAAGTTCACTTTGCGCGGTGGATGGAGCAGGCGCTGTACCGTGTAACGGTCTCGCGCAACTGGTTCAGCAAGGATTCAAAGCGCAGTATCCGCAAGACCCAGTATCAGACACTTATTGCGCTCATGGATCAGGCATGGAAGGATACGTCTGGAGGGCGCTTATCGCCGCCGCGGCCGTGGTGAAGTCCGGTGAAGCGCAACGCTCAGGTGCGTTGAAATCGATGTTGGTGGCACCGCTGAGATTGTTGCTCCGAGGGACTTCAGGTATCCGCGAATCGGCACGACGATTGTTTGCACATTCGTCCTTGGCGGCCGATATCGGTCCCGCGCTTCCCTCTTCCGTGGTGGTGTTGGGCAGGGTGCATGTTTACGGAAGTTCGGCAATATTGTTTGGCGAGGATGTACTGCTTTATCCGGACATTCACCTGGAGACACAGGGTGAAGCCACGATCACAATCGGCGACGGTGTAGTGATCTCCCGCGGCGTCCATATTGTAGCTATGACAAGCATTACGATTGGCCCCGGAACAATGATTGGCGAGTACACCAGCATCCGGGATGCGAACCATCAGAGAGTGGACAAAGTACTCATTCGAGATGCAGGACATCAAGGTGAAGCTATCACTTTAGGGCGAGAGGTTTGGGTTGGACGTGGATGCGCGATTCTGGCCGGAGTTGATGTTGGGGACTATGCGACCATCGGGGCGGGAGCCGTTGTGACGCGCGACGTCCCCAATAACGAGACCGTAGGCGGGGTCCCTGCACGATCTTTACGGCTGTTAATTAAATGATGCCGCTAGGAAAAATTGCCGGCAGCGCTTCCGCGCTATGCCGCATCAAGATTGGGCTGGAAGCTCCCCTGATGGATGGAACTTTACCTCCGCCATGTGATCCGGGGGTGTTCGCTGGGTTTATGGCACAGCGAAGACTGTTCCTGCCTATATTCGCGTTGGTGCCAAGAGTGGTATTTGCTGTATGACGTGCATACCAAGCAAGCTGATCTGATCGATGAACCAACGCTTGAAAACAAGTTAATCGACTTAAAAACAGCCCAGCTTCTGCAATTCTGTTACACCGGCAGGCTGGATCTGATGAAGGCTTTGCCCAAATGATTGCGAGCGATAGCGGCTGCACAAAATCTGCGGGTGACTGTTCATGCCACATGGAACAAAAAAGGCGCACTGCGAGAAAGAGAAACTGCGGAAGGGACACTGAACGCAGTAAATCAGTTAAGCAGTTTGGCTAAGGCGGCCTAGTTACGCTTGTACTCAACGAGGCGCGCACGCGTCCCACGGCGGCGGTTGATCCAGTATTGAAGTTGGCCAACGAAGATAGGGATTTGCTGAAAGTGCGAGTGAATCCCATACAGCAGTAGGGTAAGGCGGTCGTTGGTCTTCCAGCGAACTTTCCAAACTGTTCTGGCGACTATTGCAAAGAACAGGATGACAAGGGCAATCATCGGCCAAAGACTCTTGAGTGCAAGCGAAAAAGTGAGCGCAAACAGCGGAACACCCAGCAACAGCATTGCTCGCGTCCGATTGTGGGTGGACTCTTCCAACCAGAACGGGTGAGGCGTGCTGGTGAAGCGAGCGGATACTTCGGCAAAGGCGTGACCTGCACGGGAAGCTCTTTTCCAATATTGATGAAAGTGGTGCATGGCGAGATCATGACCCGTCATGGCATGGTTCACATGCAGTATCCGTCCCCCCATGGCGACGATGCGACGACATAGCTCCGGCTCCTCACCGGCGATCAATGTGTCATCAAAGCCTCCGGTCGCAACCAGCATGGACCGGCGGAATAAAGCGTCGCCTCCACAGAATGCTGTCAGGCCGGGCGGGTAAATCCAATCGAGGTCGAGGACACGATTGTAGACAGACGCATTGGGACAGATTTCGCGGCGATGTCCCCAGACGATGGCTATGCCTGGATCAGCAAAATTGAGCAGCGCCGAAGCAAGGAAATTCGGCTCCAGCACTGTATCTCCGTCTAAAAAAAGAACGAATTCTCCGTGGCCCACCTTCCAGCCAGCGTTCCTACCAAGGGCGGCGGTTGGACGGGTGGAATGAAGTGAAATCGTTTCTGCTTCCAGGCCGGCAGCAGTTAAGAGGCTCCCGTCGGAAGAGCCTGAATCGACATAGATTATTTCAGTCTGAAAGTTGTGACAAGTCATGCCTCCGACAGACTCGAGGCAGCGTTTCAGCCTCTCACCCTCATTTCTTCCGATAACGACAACGGATATCAGCGGGCTTGCACCTTGCACAATCGTTGGGTTCATCAATGAATGCCCGCTTCCACCGAGGAACGCAATCCACGCATCTTGACTTGGGCCGGCACTCCTACAGCGATACAACCATCGGGCACATCACAGAGGACAACGGCATTCGCACCAATGGCAACATCATTGCCAATGCGAATACTTCCGAGCAGCTTTGCCCCAGCACCAATGTCGACGCGGTCGCCGATGCGGGGGGAGCCGCGATGGTTTCGATTGCGCAACCCCACCGTGACGCCATTGCGAATGACGCAATCGTCACCGAAGATGGCATCACCACTGATGACAATGCCCCCAACATGCTCGATGACAAACCTGTGGCCGATGACTGCCTCGCATGGGAGTTCGATGCCGAGTAGCATCTCCGAGAGGAACTTCAAGAACTTATAGAGGAACGACAAAGGCACCCTTAACACCGGGATCGTGATGCCATAACGCCACCTTCCAAAGCGATAAAGGACAAGAGCCCAGAAGCCGTGCCGGCTCCATGAACGATTGTGCGCTTGCCAGTCCTCTCGAATGTTCTCAAACACAGCATGTCCCATGAACCGAAATAAGCGTTACCGTGATACAGGAGCAACAAATTTCCGGCCTGCCCCGCCCGTTCCGTTTTCTTCACGCGGCGATTTGACCTCGTCATGCGGTGGTTGCGATTTCACCCCATTGCCGTTGCCATCTGAGCTAGCATCGTTCGATCCCGAAACTTGCGGTGGAACAGTGGGTAAGGCATTCGAGGCACGCAAGGATCGATCCGACGAAATGCTTGCCTCGATACGCTCGACCGCGCTGACCTGTTTCTTGAAGGCCGCATCGGCGTTACGCAGTTGTACCGATTCGAGCACAGTACCCACACCGCGGACGTTCAGCTTCTGCAGCAACGTGGCGCACTCGAACATATCTTCACGGCTTGTTACACCGCTTTCAGCGACAAGGATCGTGGCATCAGCGCATCGCGCGATGTACTCAGCCTGGGCCGAAATCAACAGAGACAGGGACGTGATGATGACGATGTCGTATTCGACCTTCAGCCTTTCAAACAGACCTCCTGCCATCCCTTCGGAACGCCGATCGAAGCCGGTGGCAGACTCGCGAAATCTAAGGGCTTGGCTCTTAGGTACAGAACCTCCATCGACTGCCTGACCTTCGAATATCTGTTGTGCCGTGACGACTACAACGCGCATGCCCAACATCGCCAGTTTTCGCTGCATGGACGAGACAAGACTGGAGATGTCCATGTTCTCGTTGGCCGCTGTTACGAGAAACGTGCGCGCCCCCCCGGATCGGTAGGCGCTCTCAACGCCCGCTGCCAGTCGCAGGAAATACTCGCCCATAACTCTGTCCGAGACCTCCTCTGGCGCGGGAAGAAGAGTGATCGGGGAGAAGCCCAATACGTCGTCGATGTCTGTGCCATTGTAGATAAGATGATCCTGTTTCCGGGCAAACACCGCTGCCCCAAGACCAAAGAGCAATCCTACGGGTAAAGATGCCAATTCGATCAGGCGCTTGCGATCTGGTTCAGGCGTAGACGGAACAGCAGCCGACAGTGCGAGGTGCGCGACGCCGGGACCCGTCGTCTCAAGTTCCAGATTATGTTGCGCGTTATCAATCGCCGCATACCGCGTATTAAGGCGCAGCACGTCGGCCTGCAATCCGCCGGCTCTCTGTAACTTTGGCGCAGCACTGGTGGCATCTGCGGTTTGGCGTGCAATCTGGGCACTGATCCGGGCTTGAATGTCAGCCGTGCGGTCGAGATCAGAGCGCAGCTTATCCTGAAGCGTCGTTCCCGCCTTCTCCCGCATCCGAGAGGTGACACCTTCCAGCGTCTTGTCGAGGTCGGCGATCTCCTCCTGATCTTGCTTGTAGATCGGATTGTTTGGCGTAAGGCCTGCCATCTGGCTGCTAAGTATCGCTCGACGCTGATTGATCGTCGACTTCATGCTTGCCAGACCGGGATCTGCGGAGATGGCGTCACTCGCTGCAGCAGATAGGCCAGAAGTATGACTCCCTTGTGGACCGCTAAGGGCTGCTAGCTGGGCTGCGGCGACATCGTGATTCGCGCGAGCGGCAATCAATTGTCCGCGTAGCGTGTCGAGCTGCGTATCGAAAGGGTTGGGCCCCTCGCCGGAAGGATTGGCGATGCCGAGGCTTGTCCCAAGCTGGGTTTGTTCCGAATGAACCTCAGCGAGTTCGTCTTCAACTCTTTTGCGAGCCTTGACAAGCAATTGACTACGTTGATCTGCCTGGGCACGCTCATCTCTGCGGCTTGCTTCAAGGTACGAGTCAGTTACGGCGTTGACAATAGCTGCCGTCTTGACTGGATCTGGACCAGCCAAGCTGATAGAAAGCTGATAGCTCGTTGTGACCCGCGCCACCTTTAGGTCTCTTTTCAAACCAAGCGCGGCGACCTCTGGTGTCGCTCCGAGATATTGCCAAGTATTTGCGGGCAGTGACCTGAGGGCGGCAACAAGGGTATCCATGCGCTGAGCAGTTTGAGTCTGTTGCTGCAAGGCGGACTCAAAGGCGGTCGCGTCAGCCCCGGTGGTGGTGCCATCCGCCAGGATCTTCGACATAGAGGGCTCAACGTAGACCAGGCACTCTGCCAGATAATGAGGTTTGAGTGTCAGCGCGAAGGCCAGCACGACCAAGAAAGCGGTTAGGCTAACCGCACCAGCCAAGCGAGGATGCATCTCCAGGCTGCGGCGAAAGTTAGGCCTGAACGTGATTGCGGGTTCGCGATTCAACGTACCCTGCAACGGGGTCGGCGGGGAGACTGACTCGATCGTGGGCATATTTCTGATGAAACTCATCTGGTCCTTGAGAAACGCGTGCTAATGGCCGAAGAAAGCGGCAGCGGTAAACATGGTTACGAGGGGAGAGAGGCGCTGGAGCACGTAGGTCGAACGATTGAAGCCACTCTCGGGAATGTAGACAACGTCTCCGGACTTCAGGGTCAGATCGATCTTTCCCGGTTGGAGAAGCGCTTTGAACGGTATCACGCGGGTCGTCCCGGTGGACGGCTGGATGATCTGAATATCGGGGGAGTGTCCAGCAAGCTCTGTAAGGCCTCCTGCCTCAGCGAGTAACTTGGGCAATGTCGTGCTGCTCTCCAGCAAGAGGGCTCCAGGGTGTTGCACCTGACCGAGCACCGACACAAAACTTTCAGTGGGCGAGGGAACGTAGATCACGTCGTCCCGCCTCAGCCGCAGATCGGCGAGAGGGCTACCACTATCGAGCAACCCCTTCAAGTCGACCCACATTACTTTGTCCGAACCCCGGTAGATTGCACAGCGGACCGGCACCACGGTGGAATGTGCCAGATTGCCCGAACCCGAATTACCGGAACCTGACGAGACGCCGCCTCGAGTGATCACCTCGAGCAATGTTGGGGTCTGATCGAAGGTGATGATCCCAGGATGCTCGACCGCGCCGAGGAGAAGAACCCGGTTTGAGGTGTAGCGGTCGACCCCGACGGTCAGCGTAATGTTCGAATAAAACGGCGTGAGAGCCGTTGAAATCAACTGCGCTGCGTCTTCACGGGTCTTGCCTGCAAGCTCGATCGATCCCGCGAGCGGCAGGGTGATGCGCCCGTCAGGTCCAATGATCTTCTTCCCGCTCAACTCCGGACGTCCGTTGAAATCAAGCGAAATTTCATCTCCGCGACCGAGTTGATAAGCCTCGTTAGCGCTGGGCTCAAAGGATCTCAGGGAAAGGAGAGGGTTTTGTTTGAGTTCAGGGGATGCGGAGGTGGTCTGTGCAGCGCTCGATAAAGAAACTGCCAGCGCGATTCCGCCCAGCATTACGGCTGAATAACGCTGCAAAGTAGTTTGGGGGGACATCATTCCATTGGCCTCAAAGCTTCGTATTGCTACTGTTACTGGTTATGAAGTCAAGCAATCAGCACAAAATTCAGATGATCAAAGAATACAAGTATCTGGCGTTCAAAGCGGTTTATCGACTAAAACACCCATACCGTCAGCTTGCGCGCGCTATTGATGCAGACTGATCCTTTTTGGTCCCTGACGAGGTAACGGGACCAATTGGCTCCGCGCTTCTAAAGGAAAGTGGATTCGAAGACATGGTGTATTGGATGGCTTCTGCAGACGTGGTTGCTACGCGGAACAGGTCCGACATTGCGGAGAACTGCAGTACGCGTCGAACTGGGTTCGACATACCTGTCAGCCAGATCCAGAGTCCCCCTGCAAGGAGAATGCGTCTTGCTTCGAGCAGACCGCCCAGACCGTCGGCTTCCACTCGAATCGTCGAAGACATATCAACTATGAGACATTGACCCGCGGCCACTGCAAATCTGGCCTCCTGAGCGAGTGCCGCGGTCACTTCCCCGCAAAGTTTGGATGGCGTGGAGACAATGCGAGAGGTTCCCTGAACCCCTACCTTCATCGTTCCTTCACGACGCTCCCCGGGTTGCATGCGCGTCGCCAGCAACCCTAGAGGTAGATGTACAAAGAAAGCAATTGCATCACGGAAGTAACGCGGGAGAAGGCGCTTGGGCTCCTGACACATGCGGTAGGCCCACTCCAGATTCCCCTTCTGCACCCATTTGGGCGCGCGCTTCACACTGCCGGCGATCATGTCCAGTGCGCCGCCAATCCCAATCGATACAGGGACGCTGAGACGATCTCGATGGCGGTGAATCCACATCTCTTGCTTGGGATTGCCAAAGGCAACAAGCAAAATATCGGGTTCCGCACTCGCAATGCGGCGAAGCAGATCCTCGTTATCCATCGCGTGCAGAGGAGCGATATCGGGACAATGCCGTCCAACGATTCGGACGCCCGGATAACGCGAAGCCAAGACCTCCGATGCGATGCGCGAGTTCTGTTCGCTCGAACCAAGAAGAAAGATTCCATATCCACGATCAGCAGAGAGCTTCGCCAGCTCCGGGATCAGATCGACCCCGGTGACTCTTTCCTTAAGTGGCGCACCAAACAACGATGACGCCCACAGCATCGGTGCGCCATCCGGCAGAACCATACTGCAGTCACAGATGACTCTTTGCAGATAGGGATCTTTGAGAGAATTACGGGCAAAATCCAGATTCGCCGTGGCGATTTGATGTGTAGTGCCAGAACGAATGTGCTCTTCCACGCGCGAAACCGCCTGGGCCATCGTGACGTTCGTGATGGGGAGCCCAAAGAGCGCAACGGTATCCGGGATTGGGTGATTCATCAACAGTAACCTCACAGAGAAAAGCTCAAGTGCTACATGCCATCTATTGATGGCCTTAACTGTTGCGACAATGTACGAGCAAGTTAGAGGCTAGGAGCGGGTGCCAAGTTTGGTCTATCCCACTTTTCGCCCAACGTGCTAACAAAGAAGTAACATCTGCACTGTTACCAGTCATCCTATGACCTGAGTACGTCCCACCTCATGCGCTACTTATTGCAGATCCATAGCGTCAAAACATTTGATCTGAATCCCAGGCTTACACGCGGCGAACGCTGCTGAGTAGCCTGAACCTACGTTGATCTCTCGCACCCAGATTGAAGAGACTTCACGAGAGGTCCCGATCCGTACCTCGCTCTCCCCTGCATGCAATGGCGCGACGGAAAAGCTTTCAGGTGCGAGAATCAGACCTCTGCCGTCAGCTTTGGCAACAGCCTCTTTGCGAGTCCAGCAAAGATAAAAAGCGTGTGCCAATTCCTGTTGCGAGGTTTGGTCCTGCAATAGCGACATTTCCTTTGGATGAAAGCATTCCTGGGCCACATTCATCACTTCGATATCCTGCTTCTCCGCCTCCAGATCGATCCCCACCTCACCATCTCGGGAAAGCGAGATCAGAATTTTCTCGCCAGAGTGCGTGAGGTTGAAATGAACGTCTGGACAGCCTTTTAGAGAAAGCTTGCCGTTCTCCCCTATGATGAACGTAATTTGTTGCGCATTGCATTTTAGGATGTTCCCCACCAATCGGCGAAGATAACCTCGTGCAACGATGAATTCAGTCCGGGCAATTCCGGCACGCATGCGCTCCGCACGATTTCTCTCTTGAGTATCGAGAACGCTCCAGCAATCGAACCGGATTCCCGTTTTATCGTGAAAAG
>JAYVDT010000607.1:0-8641 GCA_043749265.1 Rhodanobacteraceae bacterium
GATTGACCGCGCAGTCCAGTCGTGGTCGTCATTGTCGGTGCGCTCGGCGAACTTGAACGTAACCTGATCGTTCACCACGTGCGCACCAGTATGCGACACGCCCGCTTTCGGGATCGCCTCGTCTAAAAACCACCTGTCAAAATCGAGCGCGCAACGATGCTCCTCGGATCATCCATCAGAGGAGGCTCTTCTTTCGAAATTTACCGTTCGCGTTCATAGCTTTTGGCAGCGCGAAAGATCCACAAGCTCGTAATTCAATCGGAGTCTGCCTGGAGTTCGAGACCGATGCGCACCAATTGAGAGCGGGTCCGTACGCCGGTTTTTTCAAAGAGCTTCTGAAATGTTGCTTTCACAAGGCTTTCCGACAGATTCAATTGAACGCCTATCTCTTTGTTCGTAAGTCCTTCCAATACAAATCCGAGCACCTGCCTCTCCCGCACGGAGAAGCGAGTTTCCTGCATTGGTTGAGAAACAGCCGTGGCCGCAATCAGGGAAATCGCTACAGCGGAAGAGACCCACACCTCTCCGCGAGCAGTATGTCTCATTGCCAAAAAGAGCTCTTCCGCCGGCTCATTCTTTAGAAAAATGCCAACCTTCGCATCTTGCACGGCCTGCACTATTTGCTTTGACCCCATGCCCGCCGTCACCATGAGGATGGAAATCGAAGGCATTATCTGGCGTAGCTGTTCTGCTACCTGCAGTCCGTTTCCCTCATTACCGTTCGAGTTCCCGAGTTCAAAATCGATGAGTGCAATATCGCACAACATACCGTTGCGAACAGCGTCGAGCGCGGCAGCCGCACTTGCGAAGTCACCCACTACTTTCCAATCCGCCTCTCCTTCGAGCATGCGAAGCAAGCTCTGCCGAAACAGGGTGTGATCGTCGATGAGCAGAATATTCAGAGGCAACACTCCTGCTTTTGAAGCTCCAGGCTTTCGACCGCTTGGAGTTCAATGACGAACGTGGCTCCTATGGGAGTGGACTCGTATCGGAGATCGCCGCGAAAACTGGTGACTAGCGCTCTTGAGAGGTAGAGACCCATTCCGACGCGGCCTCGGCTTTGATTCGAGACGCGAAGTGGATGAAAGAGATGGTCCGCATCTCTTATTCCAGGTCCGTTATCCGCCACCCGTACCTCGATGAAGGATCGCGAACGTGTTATGGAAATAGACACTTTAGGCATCGGTGTATTCGCAAGGGCAGCTTCCGCGTTGCGAATGAGATTCAGAAAGATTTGCAAGAGACCTTGCTGGTCAGCCCATACGGTGGGCAAATGTTCACGGAGGTCCCATTCAACGGTCATGCCCGCCTCTCGAAGCGAAGGTCCGACAATGATGCGGAGATCACGGAGAAACTGGGAAAGATGAACGTGGCTTGCCTGGTTTTTCACCTGCGACAGTTCGGCAGCCGCAAGCCGCTCCAATCCGGATGTCAGTTGACGCAGTGCTTGAAAGTCCTCTGAGCTTTCAAGTTCAGGTCGTCGTTTACCGAGGTTTTGCTGAACGAGACCGATCGCTGCACAGATGTTTCTGATTTCGTGTGACACAGAGCCCACGAGCAACCGTAGTCCGGTTAAAACCTGTTCGAGGTTAGCTTCTTCGCGATCCCGCACCTCTTTAGAGGAGTCGATGACCATCGCGGTTAGCCGGTCGCCCTCTGCTGTGCGGTAAGTAGAAAACCAAACGTCAGCGAAGAAAGGTTCCAGGTCGCTCCTCAGCGCCTCGCACTGCATCATGGTTTTGAATTGCCGTTGTCCTCGTTTCATCAGGTGAGCACGCGAGAACGCCGGAATCAAGGAGGCAATTGGCTTGCCGCGCAGTGCTAGTCTCTGTTCACCACCCCCAAAGAGTCTTTCTGCCGCATCGTTTGCAAACAGAATTGCACCGCTGTCGTCAGAAGTAATGATCGCGATCGAGGACGTGGCTATGAGAAGTCTTAGCTGTTCTTCGGCCTGCTGTCTGACTTCCCCCTCAAGCTTTACTGCGTGCAACTGAGCGCGTTCGCGTCTTCGATTTGCCAGAACCTCCGACACATAAAGACCGGCGGCAGTGTAGGCGGAGAAATATAACGCATCACGCGGTATACCTTGGGCGACGCTCCATGAGAACGCATCCGCCCACTCGGCTACGAAGGTACAGAAAACCCCGAAGATGGGCATTTGCCATCGTGGAAGACCTGTCCCTACGTAGGCTGCAGGTAACAGATAAAGCAAGGCGAGGGGGACCTCGGCGTGGATCCGTCGATCCGCGAAAGCTATCAGGGCGACGGTGGCCGTCCCTTCCAGTATCACCACCCACGGTCTCCGGTCTCTCAAGAAGCTTTTCCACATATTAAGTAGCCTATCCCGCTCGACTTAGGGATAGTCATCCAGCCTATCGAAAGATAGTGAGATGTGGCCGGAAGATACACGGCGCAGTGTCTCCCCAGCCACTAAACTCAGGGCAAAGCGCTGTTTTTAGACTCCAACGTTTTCTTTCAACAGTTGGCCATCGCTCAACGACTGCCCTACAGGAAACGAGATCACTTGACAAGGTTGTTGCAGCACAATCAACTTATTCGACTTCCTGCCCATGGGCTCTTGTGCGTCAGCATTCTCTGCATGGCACTCACTGGATGCCACAAGCAGAATGAGGCGGGCCGCGAAACGATAGAGGCGCCTCCAGCTTCTCCATCCATTGTGCCCAGCGGTAATAGTGATGCGGTAACCGTCGAAAATCCGCGCCAGTTCCCCTTGGTGACCGTGGATTCACGAGAATTGTTTAGCACGCTTTCCGCCACAGGCAGCGTTAATCCCGACGTGTCGCGTGAGCTACCGGTTCTTTCTCTGGCCAATGGCCGTGTGGTTGCGCTGCGGGTTCGGCTGGGGGATACAGTTCGCAAGGGCCAGCCTGTCATGGACGTGCAGAGTCCCGACATCTCGGCGGCTTTTGGCAATTACCTGAAAGCAGTCAGCGACGAGCATCTATCCAAGGTCACGCTGGAACGAGACAAGTTGCTCTTCGATAAAGGGGCCATTGCGCAAACGCAGTTGGAAGCCGCGGAGAATGCCGAGCAGGATGCACAGGCCCTGCTGACGGCAAGTGAACAGCAATTGCGTATCCTCGGGGTCGACAAGACCAAGCCGAGCGATACGGTGACGATTCACGCGCCGATCTCCGGTGTCGTGATTGCGCAGAATGCAACGGCGGCGGCAGCGGCCGGCGTAACATACGCAGGGTCCACCGGGTCGCTCACGATTGCGGACCTTTCCCATGTATGGGTCATCTGCGACGTGTATGAGAACGATCTTGCCTCAGTGCACCTCGGCCAAGAGGCAGAGGTGCACGTAACTGCATATCCAGACCGTGTGTTTAAAGGGACGATCGGAGACATCGGGGCAATCCTCGACCCTTTGATTCACACGGCAAAGGTCAGGATCCAGGTCCAAAATCCCGATGGCATCCTACGGCTTGGTATGTTTGCCACCGCTGTTTTTCAAAGCACGCGCCGGGCGGCCGTAGCTGCTGTCGCGGCGAACGCCGTACTGCACCTTCACGACCGGTCGTTTGTGTTTGAGCCAACCAGCACTCCGGGCACTTTCCGCACCGTTGAAGTGAAGACAGGGCGCGTGTTGAGTGGCAATGCCATCGAGATTATTTCCGGGTTGACGGTTGGACAGCAGGTCGTCGCAAACTCGCTGGAATTGCAAAATACGGTGGCGCGTTAATGATCAGCAGGATTGTCGACTTCGCTCTGAACAATCGTTTCATCGTGCTGGTGATAGCGGCACTGCTGTTCGGCTGGGGCGCTGTGTCGTTTCACAATCTGCCCGTTGAAGCGTACCCGGATGTAGCCAACAATTACGTCAACGTCATCACGCAATGGCCTGGACGCGCCGCTGAGGAAGTTGAGCAGCAGGTCACTGTTCCGCTTGAGATCAGCATGGCGGGCATTCCACACATGACACATCTCCGGTCGGTGTCGCTGGCTGGACTGTCGAGCGTCACCATGATCTTCGACGACGAAAGCGCGAACGATTGGAACCGCGAGAAGGTGTTGGAGCGCATGTCGCAGGTCGTTCTGCCAACGGGCCTGCAGCCCCAGATTGGCACGGATTGGAGCCCAGTCGGACAGATCTTCTGGTACACGCTGGTCAGCGATAACCCCGCCTACGACACCATGGCCCTCAAAAGCCTTGAAGACTGGACTTTGCAGCGCGAATTTCGCAGTGTCCCTGGCGTGGTGGACGTCTCCAGTTTCGGCGGACCCACGCGAGAGTTTCAGGTGATATTGGACCCTGACAAACTCGTGCAGTACGGCCTGACCGTCGCGCAGGTAAAACAACAACTTGCCGCCAACAATGTGAACGCGGGCGGAAGCTTTATCGAAGTTGGCCAGCAGCAGATTAACATTCGCGAAGTCGGATTATTTCACTCCACCAGCGACATTGCGCAGACGGTACTCAAGACGCAGACCGGAACGGCGCTACGCGTGAATGACGTCGCCACCGTCGTACAAGCGCCGAAGATCCGCCTGGGCCAGATTGGAAAAACCCTCCGGCGGAAAGACGGCAAGCTTGACGACAATCAGGACGCCGTTGAAGGCATTATTCTGTTGCAAAAAGGCGAGAACTCCGATTCGACGCTGAATGGAATTCACGCCAAAGTGAAAGAACTGAACGATCAAATCCTGCCAAAAGGCGTACGAGTCGTTCCTTTTCTGGATCGCGATGATCTGCTTCACCTGACGACGCACACTGTCCTGCACAACCTCACAGTGGGCATCATTCTGGTTGTCATCATTTTGTTCCTCTTTCTCGGGAATCTTCGCGGCGCGTTCATAGTCGCTCTCACTATTCCGTTTTCGTTGCTCTTTGCCTCGATATGCCTGGATCTCCGCCACATCCCTGCGAACCTCCTAAGCCTCGGCGCTCTGGATTTCGGCATGGTCGTTGATGGTGCAGTGGTCATGATTGAGAACATCGTGCGCCATTTGAGCCACAGCAAGCGCAAAGACTTGACGCCGATGCAGCAGATACGCGAAGCGGCCTATGAAGTTCAGCGTCCCGTGTTTTACGCCATCGGCATCATCATCACTGCCTATTTGCCCATCTTCACACTGCAGTCTGTAGAGGGACGTCTGTTTAGGCCGATGTCCTGGACCGTTGCCTTCGCCTTGCTTGGCGCGTTGCTCTTCTCTATCGTGCTGGCTCCGGTGCTTGCCAGCTTCTTGTTTGCCAAGGGAACAACAGAGTGGCAGAACCCGGTCCTGGTTTGGATTACAAATCGATACAGGATTGCCGCCCAGTGGGCCATTCTGCATCGGCCTGTGACCTTTGGCTTCGCGATTTTCGCGTTTGCCCTGACCATTTTTCTGGGGACGTCGGGTGTGATCGGCTCAGAGTTTCTGCCACATCTTGACGAGGGCGCAATCTGGGTTCGGGGCACCCTTGCCCCAAGTACCGGGCCAACCCAGAGCAAAGCGCTTGCCGACCACGCGCGCGTGGTGCTGGCCTCCTTCCCCGAGGTTAAGCAGGTCGTCAGCCAGATTGGCAGGCCAGATGATGGCACCGACACAACGGGATTTTTCAATACAGAGTACTTTGTCGATTTGAAACCCAAGACGGATTGGCGTCCGGTGTTTCGTGACGACAAGGAAGAACTCATCAACGCCATGAACCGAGAACTGGTGAAGTCTCCAGGGGTGATTTGGAATTTCTCGCAGCCCATCTCCGACAACGTTGAAGAAGCCGTCAGCGGTGTGAAGGGCGAACTCGCAGTGAAGCTGTATGGCTCTGACCTGAAGACACTTGAAGCGAAGGGCGAAGCCATTGTGTCCGTAATGCAGGGTATTCGAGGCGTAGCCGATCTCGGCTTGTTCCGCGTCATCGGACAGCCCAACCTGAACTTCATCGTTGACCGCCAAGCCGCGGCCCGATACGGAATCAATGTCGCGGATGTTCAGGACGCGATCCAAAGTTCAGTCGGCGGCAATGCCGTGACGCAGGTGCTCGAAGGCGACGCCCGCTACGACGTGACCGCTCGCTACGGAGCACTTTACCGGGCCACGCCTGACGCGATCGCAAATGTCCGGCTTGTCTCTCCAAGCGGCGAGCGAGTTTCGCTTGCGCAGGTCACAACACAACGCATTGAAGACGGCGCCGAAGAGATCTATCGCGAAGGCGGAATCCGCTATGTCGCCATCAAATACTCCGTCCGAAACCGTGATCTCGGAAGCACCGTTCAGGAAGCCATTGGCAAGGTAAACAGGCAGGTTTCCTTGCCTGCCGGTTACAAGATTGATTGGGCAGGCGAGTATGAGAGCCAAAAACGCAGCTCACGGCGACTCATGATCGTTCTTCCACTCACGATTCTTCTGATCTTCATCATCCTGTACAGCATGTTCGGTTCGTTCAAGTGGGCCATGCTCATCCTCGCAAACGTCGCTATGGCACCGGTGGGCGGCATGCTTGCATTACTGCTGACTCACACCCACTTCAGCGTTTCGTCAGGTGTTGGTTTTCTCGCTCTATTTGGAGTTTCAGTGCAGACCGGCATCATCATGCTCGAATACATCAATCAGATGCGTGTGGCCGGGCACAGCGTGGAAGAGGCTGCAATCGAAGGGGCCGTCCTGCGGCTGCGACCGATCCTGATGACGATGCTTGTGGCGACGCTGGGCCTTCTTCCAGCGGCAATGTCGCACGGGATCGGTTCCGATTCGCAGCGTCCTTTCGCAATAGTGATTGTCGGCGGTCTCATCGGGGCACTCGTGATTAGCGTGTTCCTGTTGCCCACGCTTTACGTCTGGGTGGCACGGCCTACCGACGTTCTTCCGGTAAAAGAATTGGAGTTTGAGAATTGATGCGGCCCCTCTATTTTCCTTTGACCAGAACGACCGCTCTCCTCTTTTTACTGACGCTTGGAACCAGCAATCTGTCCTCCGCAGCAGGGCAAGCGGGTGGCGTGCCCGGAGGCGGTACTAGCTCGGGTGCACCCTCCGCTGGCGGTCACGCTTCAGCCGCTTCGGCCGCAAGCGGCGCGTCAGGATCGGGCCAAACCGGAGTAGCCGTCGGCCAACGCGGTGCAGTAACAGGTGCTTCACAAGGTCAGTCGGCGGCGTCGGTGGCTTATGCCGCCGCTGCTTCGCCTGGGTACGACCCGCGGAGACCTCCAAAGTCAAAGTCTGGGGCCAATACCCTCCAGCAGATTATCGAACTAACGCGCACTAAAAATCCAACGCTTTTGGCCGCCCAGGAAAATTTTCGTGCCGTTCGAGCACAGGAACTCCAAGCCGCCGTCCGCGCAAATCCATATTTCGGAGTCACAGCAACTGTACTCACGCTTCCGGTCGACGGAAGCGAAGGAAATCCACCTTTCGCAGCATTTCAGTTATCACGATTATTTGAACGTGGCCATAAGCGGCAGTTTCGGATGGAGGCTGCCAACGCGACGACCGCCCAATCGCAGGCGCAGCTGGAAGATGCGGCGCGGCAGACAGTTCTAGCGGTAAAGCAGGCCTTCACGCGAATGCTGATGTCGAAGGCTTCGCTTGAACTCTCGCAAACAAACCTCGCTGACTTTCGCCATCAGGTGGAGATCGCCAACGTCCGCTATCGGGCCGGCGATCTCGGAAAGCTGGATTTTGAACGTCTTGATCTTCAACTCGGCTCGTTCGAATCCGATGCGGCCAACGCGCAGATCGCGTTCGCACAGGCGTCTTCACAGATACAAACACTGATTGGGATCGAGAAACCTTCAGTTGACTTCGACATCGTAGGCGATGTCGTGCCACCGGTGTTTGCTCAGACCAAAGACAAACTGACCCAGGCAGCCCTGCAGAGCCGGCCCGATCTCGCAGCGGCTCGTGCGGGTGTTACGGCCGCCCAGGCAAATGCGCGGCTGGCAGTAGCGAATGGAACCAGCGATCCGACACTCGAGGTCGAGTTTGAGAAGTCGGGGTACTACAACACTGGCGGCGGCAGTATCAATTTTCCACTCCGCATTTTTGACCGAAATCAGGGTAATAAGGAGGCGGCACGCTTCCTCGCCGACGGCAGCCGTTTCACTGAAACTGCCGCCAGGAATCAGGTTATCTCCGACGTCGATCAGGCTTGGGTGGGTTATACCCAGGCGAAGGCGCTTTCGGATCGCTTCGGAGATCACTACCTGGATGAGTCAGAAGATGTTCTCTCGATCGCCAGGTTTTCGTTCGAGCACGGCGGTATAGCGCTGACTGACTATCTGAACGCGCTACAGCAAGCGCGATCCGTAACCTCGGACGCCCTCAATGCATACGCACAGACATGGAACATAATCCATCAACTAAGCGCGGCTAGTGCGACCGAAGTGGTTCCGTAGCCACGCTTCGGGAAAAAGCGATTAGCGGTGGGTGATCCTAACGAACCATATCTTTGAGGATAAAGCGCTATAGATTGCATTCGAGGCATGGGAGAAAAGGGCATTCTCAGCCAGAGACTTCCTGTATTTTTTGGGGTCGCGCGACCATCGATTCCGGTCTGTTTGCGCATCGGCAAAGCACGGCGCAGATTGCCCCGCAAGCGAGGTTTTTGGACTAAATCTTGCCATCCTCGGCTGATCAGGCTTTGCTGTGTAGCGTTTTAAGTTGGACGAGAGGGTAGTTGCGCCAAACCGGCTATGCA
>JAYVDT010000608.1:0-2563 GCA_043749265.1 Rhodanobacteraceae bacterium
GCGGCAAGCGGCGCGAGGAAGGTCGCAGACATACCCGCTGCAGCACCGGCGACGAGCAACACGGACCGCTCCGCATCGCTCATCTTCAGTAACTGGGCAAGCAACGAACCAGCCGCACCGCCCGTCATGATGATTGGGCCTTCCGCTCCAAAGGGTCCACCTGAGCCGATTGCAATCGCTGTCGCCAGTGGCTTGAAGATAGTGATTTTTGGTGAAATCTTTGCACCCCGGATCAGCACTGCTTCAATCGCCTCAGGCATTCCGTGTCCACGGATTCTGTCGGATCCATAGCGCGATCAACCCCACCAGGAGACCGCCGATCACGGGCAGGAAAACCGCCTTCCAGCCAAGCTGATTGAAGCCAGGATCGGCAAACTGCGCGCTGAGGCGATGGTAGTAAAAAATTTTTGTCGCGAGAAAGATCAATCGCAGCAGCGCCCAGCTCAGCATGGCACCCGCTGCTCCTACAATGACGGCTAGCCCGCTCATTAAAATCATGCGGCTGTCAGCTGTGTAATCCCGTAGATTGTCAATCTCTTCAGGATGTTCCATTATTTGTCTCCTCATCTAATTCGTCACTTGGCGCAGTGCATCAGCCATCTCAGGCCCGTGCAGCTTCAAATATTTCAGGTGCTCGGCCACCAGTTCAATCAGCACCTTTTCGCCAACGTGGGTCAATACGAGCAGACGTCTACGGTGGTCGCTTGCATCGGCGACTCTCTCTACCAGGCCAGCTTTGCCCGCTCGGTCAATCAGTTCCACCGCGCTGTTATGACGCAGCATCATACGTTCGGAGACGAGCGAAATCGGAACCGCAAGCCCGATGCTTGCAGCTGCTGCAATCACCTGCAAGAGCTGGTAATGCTGCGTGTGAATTCCCCGACCCTCCGAAGCAGCTTCGCTGAATGCAAGAAATTGACGTAGCTCCAGCCGGAAGTTCGCCAGTTCCGCGAGTCTGGAAGGCTTGTTTTTCTTGCTTATTGCCATGGGCCAAGTGTATCGCATAACGACATATATTCCGGCTCGCCTCCGAAAATGCAAATGCGAAAAATTGACTCGCAAGTGCAATGAGAAGGTTTACTTCCTCAAGCGGTAAACTGGGAGTCCCACAACTTTTACCGCAAAAGGAACAACATGATCCCCCGCTACACACTACCCGCCATGGCCCGCATCTGGTCTGACGAAAACAAGTACAACTGCTGGCTCCAGGTGGAAGTTGCAGCGTCACAGGCACTCGCAGCGGCCGGCATGGTCCCCCAGGAGGCGGCCGATACTATCCGCGGCCGTGGCGCGTTTACCGTGGATCGCATTAATGAAATTGAAGCCGAAGTCCGGCACGACGTAATCGCTTTCACAACGACCGTCGCCGAGCACATCGCAGATCCGAACGCCTCGCGCTGGCTGCATTATGGGCTCACTTCAACCGACGTCGTGGACACGGCGCAATCGCTGCAGTTGCGCGAGGCATCCGCGATCATTCGGGCCGGCATCGTCCGCCTCGCCGAAGTCCTCAAGACCCGTGCCGTCGAGTTCAAACACACACCATCCATTGGCCGTACTCACGGCGTTCACGCGGAACCGACGACCTTCGGCCTCAAGCTTCTCCTCTGGTACTCCGAAGTTCAGCGCAACCTAGTTCGCTTCGACGCAGCCGCTGAAGACCTTCGCGTAGGCAAGCTCTCCGGTGCGGTCGGCACGTTCGGCCATTTGAAACCAGAGCATGAAGAAGCTATATGCAAAGCACTCAATCTGCGGCCTGTAGACGTCGCCACCCAGGTCGTTCAACGCGATCGCCACGCCGCATATGTCGCGACACTGGCCGTCCTCGTTTCCACGCTCGACAAGATCGCCACCGAAGTGCGCCACCTGCAACGCACTGAAGTTCGCGAAGCAGAAGAGTTCTTCTCCGAAAAGCAGAAGGGCTCGTCGGCCATGCCGCACAAGCGCAATCCCATTACCAGTGAGCAGATATCCGGCCTCGCTCGCGTCGTCCGCGCCAACGCCCAAACAGCTTTTGAGAACGTAGCCCTCTGGCACGAGCGCGATATCTCCCACTCGTCTGCCGAGCGGGTCATTCTACCCGACTCCACCATCCTGGCCGATTACCTACTGCAGAAGACCGCCACACTCATCGAGAAACTCCTTGTCTATCCCAAGCGCATGCTCAAGAATCTCGAGTCAACCGGCGGGCTCATCTTCTCCGGCCAGCTGCTACTGGACCTCACAGAGTCCGGCATGAGCCGCGAAGATGCCTACCGCCTGGTCCAGACTCACGCCATGAACTCCTGGAAGAACGACTTAACTTTCCGCGACGAAGTAGCCAATGTTTCAGAGATCACTGACCGCCTCACGCCAGAGAAGCTCTCGCGGGCCTTTGACTACAGCCGCCAACTGGCGAATGTGGACGCAATCTTTGACCGCGTGTTGCGATAGCCCGCTTGCACCGTAAGAGAGGCGGCTAAATCATGGAACAATCCGCTTTATCCCTTGTTCAAATCGTGGATAATGCGCTTGCCGACGCAAACCGGCGGGGTGGCACGCACCTGGCCTGCCACCCTGGCTG
>JAYVDT010000609.1:0-2560 GCA_043749265.1 Rhodanobacteraceae bacterium
ACCACCGTCAACACCGGCACCAGCGCGTTGCGCAGCGCATGTCGATAAACCACCGCTCGCTCCGTCAGCCCCTTCGCCCGCGCCGTGCGAATGTAGTCCTGCCCCAACTCCTCCAGCATCGCCGTTCGCACCATGCGGGTCAGGATTGCCGCCAATCCCATTCCCAGCGTCACGGCAGGCAGCACCAGGTGCGTTAGAAAGCCCCACCCAGACCCCGCGCCCGAAACCGGCGTCCATCCCAGACGAATCGAGAACAACAGAATCAGAATCGGCCCCAGCGCAAAGTTCGGAAACGAAAGCCCCGCCAGCGATATCACCCCGACCATACGATCCTGCCAGCCATCGCGGTGTGTCGCCGCCCAAACTCCCGCTGGCACTGAGGTCAACACCCCCAGCGCGAGTGCCGCAAGCGCCAGCGCCAGCGTATACGGATACCTCTGCAGCACTAGGTGCATCACGGAGTCACGCAACCTCAACGACTGCCCCAGATCTCCCCGCACCATGCCCGACAAATATCGTCCATACTGAGTCCCCAGCGGCGCATCCAGCCCATAGGCGTGTCGCAGCATGGACACGTCAGCCGCCGTCGCACCCTCTCCCAACATCTGCACGACTGGATCTCCCGGCACCAGGTGAATGAGCAGGAAAACGACCGACACCACCACCCAGAGCACCGGCAGCGTCAACAGAAGTCGCTTCGCCGGTGGCCATACCGTGTTACGCAAAGCCCTCAGGCAGAAACCTCCAACCCATCATCTTCAGAAGCAGAATTATCTTTCCGGGTCCCCCGCGGTGTCACATCCTCCACCCGCACCCGGCTGATGCGTCGCCCGGCCATCTCTTTCACCCGAAACGTCCGCCCCCCCTGCTTCACCATCTCACCAACGGTTGGCAGATGTCCAAGCTGCGCCAGCACAAAGCCCGCCAGCGTCTCGATTCCCGGCTCCCTCGGAAACACCCAACCCAAACGCGTATTCAAATCACGCAGCGTTATACTCCCGTCAAGCGTCACAACGCCCGTGGAGCTCAGCGTCGTCGCGCTCGACCCAACATCGAACTCATCCTCCAACTCCCCAACGATCTGCTCCAGCGCATCCTCCGCCGTCACCAGCCCCACC
The DNA here is from genome assembly GCA_043749265.1 of Rhodanobacteraceae bacterium. Taxonomy (GTDB): domain Bacteria; phylum Acidobacteriota; class Terriglobia; order Terriglobales; family Acidobacteriaceae; genus Edaphobacter. Next base: position 1,119 of record JAYVDT010000609.1, read on the forward strand.
GTAGAGCCAAACTCATCCACCACAATCGCTATTTGACGCCGACTCTCCTGAAAATCCTGTAGCAGCTCCACCGCAAGCTTCGTCTCCGGCACAAACAACACCTCGCGCATTACCTCTCGCAGCGTCAGCCCCGACTCGCCCGTAGCCCCCAGCCCTAGTGCCGTTGCCCGAAAATGCATTAGCCGTGAAACATCCTTTGAGTACACAATCCCGATAATGTGCTCCGCGCCCAGCGCCGGATCGAATACCGGTACCCGCGAATGCTGCTCATCCACAATCCGTGCGCTCGCCCGCTCCAGCGTCAGCGACGCCGGCAGCGCAAAAATCTTTCCGCGCGGCGTCATAATCTCCCGTACAAATACATGCGAAAGTTCAATCGCCCGGTGAATGATCTCTTCCTGAAACGACGGTAACAGCCCCATCCGCCGCGTCGCCGTCGCAATCAACTTCAGTTCTTCCGGCGAGTGAATCTCGCCTTCGCCATGCAGCGGAGCCTTGAAAAACTTTAAAACCAGCGTAGCGGAGCTATTCATCAGCTTGACGGCTGGCCGAGTCATCCGGATAAACACATCCATTGGACCCGCCACCGCCAGCGCGATCCGCTCCGCGCGCTGCAGTGCCAGCGACTTCGGCACCAATTCGCCCAGCAACACCTCAAGGTATGTAATCAGCCCAAACGCAATCAGAATCGCCGCCGCGTTCGTGTACAACCCGACATGCGCTGGCAGATGTGGAAAGAGATAAGCAACCAAAACACCCAGGGTCTGCGCAACCGCCGGCTCGCCGATCCAACCCAAAGCCAGCGCTGCCAGCGTGACACCGAATTGTACCGCCGGCAGAAAATCATCCATCGAACGTTTGAGCTGGAGCACCGTCCGCGCCCCCGGCCGCCCCTGTGCAATCAATTGCTGCACCCGCGTCTCGCGGATACTCACCAAGGCAAACTCGGCTGCGACGAAGAAGCTGTTGGCCAGGATGAAAAAGGCCACCATAATTCCACGTATCAGGGTCCACTCAAGCATATTCTTGATGCTAGCAGACACGAAAAAGCTCGCCCGGAATTGAAGCCGAGCGAGCCGTTGGTGCTAAAAGCCTTAGACCGTAGCAGTCGCCAAGACCTTGGAAATCGACTTGTCGATCGTATCCTTAGGCACAAAGCCCGTGATCTGGTCCGCAACCTTGCCATCCTTGAACAAAAGCAACGCGGGGATACCACGAATGCCATAACGCGAGGGTGTCGCGCTGTTCTTGTCTACGTCCATCTTCATGACCTTTATCTGACCGTTGTACTGGGTTGCAACTTCATCCACAACCGGAGCTAACGCGCGGCAGGGTCCACACCACGCTGCCCAAAAGTCCACAAGCACCGGCTGTGACGACTTCAGGACGTCCTGTTCAAAATTCGCATCATTTACTTCCGTAACAAACTCACCTGCCATGCC
>JAYVDT010000610.1:0-2544 GCA_043749265.1 Rhodanobacteraceae bacterium
TCTTCAAGCTCCTGATGACCGTGCCCGCCACGCCCGCACGCGCCATCGAAGGCTCCGAACAGGTCACCAGGCCCAGCAAGAACGGCCTCGAAAATCTTCGGCCCAGCGTCATTCGCGACGCTCTCCTGGTCCCCGCCGTTCAGTCCGACGAATATATGGACATGACCGAAAGCTCCCGGCTTACGGTGCCGGTATACGGCAAGAAGGCAAGAATTGAAGAACCCGACTACGACGTGGTCTTCCTGGTGAACCGCAGCGACCACGTTCTCGAGCGCGTCCGCGTCATCCACATCTCGCGCGTCACGCTTCTGCCCTACCAGCAGGATATCTACGACCACTCCGGCCACGTCGTCACCGTAGTCGCGTATGACAGATATCAGAAGTTCGGCGATATCGACTATCCCACCAGTATCCTGATCACGCGCCCATTGGACGAGTACACCCTCAGGATCGACATCTCCAAGCTGGTGATCAACGGCAAGCTGGATGAAGAGCAGTTCCAGCTAAAGTTCCCGGAAGGTCTCACCGTCCGCAACATGCCTTAGGCAGCTCCCCCGCAGCACAGGACGCTGTGCCCCGTCCACCCGGGCTTATCCCTTGGGGACGTTACGATAGAAGCAAGGGGCGGACAAGCAGCTTGAACAACTGGATTGAGATCTCCGAGGCCAACCTCACTCACAACTTCCGCGTCCTGCAAGCCGCAGCCGGCGATACCACCGAAATCGTCGCCGTGGTCAAAGCCAACGCCTACGGGCATGGCGTGGAGATCTGCTCCGCCATGCTGGCCCGTGCCGGCGCCATGTGGCTCGGCGTCACCTGTGCCAGCGAAGGCGTCCGGGCCCGCGCCGCCGTTGGCGACTCCAACATCCACATCGTCATCATGTGCGGCTTCCTCCCGGAGGACGTTCCCCTCATCCTCCTGCACGGCCTCACCCCCGTCGTCTGGACCTTGGAGCAGGTCGCGTGGCTTGAAGGAAATCCCGGCCTGCGCGTTCATATTGAAGTCGATACCGGCATGGGCCGGCAGGGCGCAGTCCCCGGCCACGACCTCGACAAGCTCCTCAATCGCATTGTCCAGGCAAAGATGGTCGCGGAAGGCATCTTCACCCACTTCTGCAGCTCGGAAGTTGCGAACTCCGCGCTGACCCGTCACCAGCAACGCCTCTTTGAAGGTGCAGTGGCCCAGGCCCAGGCCGCTGGAGTCCAGCCCGATTGGGTGCACGCCGGCAACTCATCCGCGCTGGACAATCCAGCCCAGGTCACCCCCTGGCTCGCCCACCTTGCCGCCTCCGTCAACGCTCGCGCCATGGTTCGCACCGGGCTTGCCCTCTACGGCTATTGCCTACCCATCGACGGAGACGCCAGGCCCCACGTCCAGCCGGACCTGCGGCCTGTCATGACCTGGAAAGCTCACGTCCTGTCCGTCCGCTCGCTCGCAGCCGGTGACACCGTCGGCTACAACGCCACCTTTACCGCCCAGCGACCCACGCGCGTGGCTCTGCTCCCGGTAGGCTACGCCGACGGCCTCCGCCGCGAACTCTCCTACCCCTCCGGCTGGGTCATGCTCCATGGCCAGCGAGCCCAGGTCCTCGGCCGCGTCTCCATGAACCTCACCGTCGTCGACGTCACCGCCATTGAAGCTGTCGCGACCGGCGATGAAGCCATCCTTCTCGGCAAAGGCATCACCGCCGATCAACACGCAAAGCTGGCCCACACCATCGCCTACGAGATCGTCTGCGGCGTCCATCCCTGCGGCTAAGGTTGCGTCCTCTGCCCATCGCCCGTTAGCATCGTTTTATGGAAGCTCCTTTGAACAACAATGCACGCCGCTCGGAAGATATCGCCCTCGATCTGCTCAAGTTTGTCGCCTCGCATGCGAACGTCGGCAACAAGCCGTCGGGTTCCACCGGTTTCGCTGTCCCCTCCGCCGTCAAGCCGGACGATCAGGTCTCGCACCTGCTTGAGCTCTACGCCCGTTGCCGCGAGGCCGTTGAAGCGCCCGCAGAGAAGTAGCGCGGGTGTCGTCCTCTTCGTGCGATCTCACCAGAATCGCCGTCGTCGGCGCCGGGGCCTTCGGGCGCAATCATCTACGGGTTTACCGCGAGCTTGAACTCGCTGGAGAACCCGTGCGCCTGGTCGCCGTCGTGGACGCCAAGGAGGCTATCCGCAGCGAGTCCGTCGCTCAATACGGCATTCCGGCCTTCACCTCGGTCGAAGAACTTCTCACCCTCGGCATCGGAATCGACGCCGCCAGCATCTGCGTCCCCACCGTGCACCACGCCGCAGCGGCCCGGCCTCTGCTCGCTGCGGGCGTCGATCTCCTCATCGAAAAACCCCTGGCCGCCACGCTCGAACAAGCCGACGAGCTCATCGCCCTGGCTGCGCAGCACGGCCGCACCATACAGGTCGGGCACCTCGAGCGCTTCAACCCCGCCGTCGCCGCATCCCGCGCCCACCTTAACCGGCCCATGTTCTTTGAGGCGCATCGCCTCAGCATCTTCACCCCTCGTTCGCTCGATGTCGACGTAGTCCTCGATCTCATGA
>JAYVDT010000611.1:0-2543 GCA_043749265.1 Rhodanobacteraceae bacterium
TGGCGGCAAAAAGTCAGATGCGCACAAGGCGGCCGTTGTCGGCGATACCGTCGGCGATCCGTTCAAAGATACCGCCGGACCGAGCCTTCACGTCCTCATTAAGCTGCTCGCGACCATCACGCTCGTACTCGCACCTCTATTTGTCTAGCGGAGATCAATGCCGACCGAACGTGAACTTCTAAATAAGTTCACGTTCGGCAGCTTCGAAAGCGCTGGCAGACTTTACCAGAACGGAAGCTAATTTGGCGCCGTGCCATGCAGACAAACAATCACTATGGCTACCAGTTATTGCACGGACTTCAACCCCGCCTTGCGCCACAGCGTGCCATCCCATCGTCCTATCGCCACTCCGAGAGACCGTTGGCACATAAGCCAGCATTGCCTTATGCCTACTGTTGAGGAACAACTGGTAGGCACCGGGAAGATTCGACTTTCCAAAGTAGACCCTAGGATCCAATTCGTCGTCGACAGGCTTGAGGCGCAGCCGGCGGCAAACGCGTGAAAGGACACCGCTGGCACGCAGGATACATTGGCCAAAGTGAAAGTGCGTCGCTTTCTGCCAGGTCCAGGTCGGCAGGTTGCGGAGCACATCCAGTAGCCGTTGTCGGCGGGTGCGGCGTGAAGCCCGATTGCATTTACGGCTGGCATATCGATGATGATCGGGAGCGGAGTAAGAATACCTCGCCTACAAAGTTGCACCGCAATCTCGAAGGCGATCGTACCGCCGAGGGAGTGTCCCACGAGCACCACGGTTTGGCCCCATGGAACTATTCTCTCGATCTCAGACACATGGTCTGCCGCCATGGACTCCACCGAAACTCCCTGCCACCCAACCACCTTCACCGGTTTCCTACAGTGCGACTCATGACAGATTGCGGGGACGCGGAGGTTCGTGACGAAAAGAGTGCACTTAAGCTCAAGAGAAAAAGTCTGGCTACTTTTCGAAAAGGTAACCTGATTATGTTCAGGAGGCGGGGCGAATATATTGCGGGCAAGCTGATCACTTACAAAGATGGAATTCCGTACATGACCCATACGGGCGTTCGCGACGGAAGGATGGACCTCATTGATGAAGGTGCCATTGGGGCAACCAATAAGTTTACTTTGCGGTACTTGAAAAACAAAGGCCACCAGGATGTGCACTTCGGTCAATCCAGAGGATTCCTGAACGATCGAGTGCACCAATTCAAGAAGAAGTACGGACGCAAAGTTGTCGGGAAATCCGACCACAAATTTCTGCTCAAAATTACGTCAGACGCCCGCGCAACGCGTGCATTTCTACAAAATAACCCATTCATTTTTGTGCACATGGGCGAACTCCACGGTGCTGCCTTCCTAAGCGATCAATTGCCGCTTACACAACAGGTGCTTGAGCGATTCAAGAAGCAGCTCTCTCAAGCCGGTCTAGCGCAACTCATACCATTTCTTTTTCATCAGGGGAAGCGATCCCAATCGATGAAATGGCAAACACCCCATCACCAAACCGACCCGGATCGGAAAGCTACGAATACCTATCTCAGGTGAACGGACAAGGCTTGACAGGACGATCGGGAAATATTGCAATCGACAAAGTTATTGCGATCCATCAAGCTCAAACCCGCTAAAAATCACTACACAGAGACCTACCGAACCTTCCACCGAGTTGAAAGCGAAGCCAGCTTGTCATCCATCGTCAGCGGCTGCGCAGGCTGCTGGTTTTGAGGGCTCAGCCGTGATTTTCCGCTTTGCGATTGCGACTGCCGTTTCGCAGCCACCTCGACGGGCACCCCTGACTGCGTCATCAGTGCCTTCATCGAGAGAGCGATTCGCTTTGTCAAAAGATCGGCGCTCAAAACTTTAACCTTTACGATCTGGCCGGCTCTGACTGCCTCGTTCGGGTCCTTGATATAGCGGTTGGATAGCTCCGAGATGTGTACGAGGCCATCCTGATGGACCCCAACATCGACGAATGCCCCGAACTTCGTCACGTTGGTGACGACGCCCTCCAGTACCATTCCAGGCTGAACATCTGCAAGCTCGCGAACACCTTCGTGGAAAGTCGGCGTGACAAACTTGTCTCGCGGATCGCGACCAGGCTTGCGGAGCTCTTCGAGAATATCGTTCAGGGTAAAGACACCGGCGGCAAACTGCGATCGATTCACCCCGTCAAGGAGTTGAGGACTTGCAATAATCTGCTGGACTGAAGCTCCGATCGTTGCCGCAATCTGTTCGACGAGCGCGTAACTCTCGGGATGAACAGCCGTGCCATCAAGCGGTTGCGATCCGCCTCGGATGCGCAGGAATCCTGCAGCCTGCTCAAAAGTCTTCACTCCTACACCTGAGACCTTCTTGAGTTTAGCCCTCGAGGTAAACCGGCCATTCTCGTTCCGGAACTGGACGATTTGGAGAGCCATCCGATCGGTGATTCCAGCCACATATCGCAGCAAAGTCCAGGAGGAAGTATTAAGGTCGACCCCGACCTTGTTCACACAAGTCTCGATGGTGGCTTCAAGCGACTGCTGAAGCTGGCGCTGGTCGACGTCATGCTGATACTGTCCCACCCC
>JAYVDT010000612.1:0-2542 GCA_043749265.1 Rhodanobacteraceae bacterium
GCTCCCATCGCCCATCCCGCGCCGGAGGCCGTGCCCCTTGCTACTGGCGTGTCGCGGCCGCCATCTGACACAAACTAAAGAAACGCATCGCCTTCTTCACGTCCTTGCCAATCTGCTCGCGTAACGCTTCAGGTGTAGGCCAGCGAATTTCCGGTCGCAGCCGATGCATGAAGGTCAACTCCAGCGGCGAATCCTCCAGCAACTCAACTGGATGAAAGTCCAGCAAGTGGGATTCGACTGTGAAGGAATCCTCTCCAAACGTAGGACGATTTCCCACGTTCGTCACCGCCTGAAAAACGTCCGAACCCACTCTCAGAGTGGTTACATAGACCCCAATTCCTGGCAGAAGCTCTGGATATGGCGCCATGTTGATCGTCGGCACCGTATACCGCGTCCCAAAGCCCCTTCCTGATGCCGGCTTGCCCCGAATCGTAAACGACCTCCCTAGCAACCCCCTTGCGTGGCTCACATCTCCCGCCGCGATCAATGCCCGGATCCGGCTTGAAGAGACCGGCAACCCCCGCAATATCTGTGGCGAGTAAACCACCACCGCAAATCCAAGTTGCTGCCCCAGCGTCTCCAATCCATGCATGTCGGCCTTGCCGCCATATCCAAAACGAAACGTCTCGCCCTCGTGGACCTCGCGGATATGGCACGCGTCGAATAACACCTCTCGCGCAAACGCCTCCGCGGAGAGACGCGAAAGTTCCGGCGTAAACGGCAGTACCAACGTAGCGTCGACACCCGTCCCCGCGAGTAGTTCCAGTTTCTGCTCGAGAGGCGTAATCAGCGAGTGCGGCGCATCCGGCCTGAGTAGTCGCACCGGATGTGGATCAAACGTAATGGCGAGCGACTTCATTCCCAGCACTCGTGCCCGTGCGTTGACCTGGTCGATCACCCACCGGTGCCCACGATGCACGCCGTCGAAGTTCCCAATCGTGGCGACAACCGGGCCGAAATCTGCAATCTCTGAAAGTGCGCGAAAAATGATCATTGTCTCTAGTTTGCGTCCGGAGAAATATCGAACGTGAGTTGCAGGCCGTCATAAGCCAGTCGGATATGTGGAGGCAATTCCGCCTCAGTTTTTACGTGATCCAGGTCATGAGACATATGCGTGAAAAAAGCCCGCTTGGGCTTTAGCATGTCTACAAACGCGACGGACTTCGCAAGATGGGAGTGACTCGGATGCGGATCGCGCCGAAGCGCATCAAGAATCAGAATATCCAGATCCTGCAGGAGCGAAATCGACTCCGCTGGAAGATCGCTCAAATCTGTCAGGTAGGCCGCCGAGCCAAAGCGATAGCCCGTAATCGTCTCCCGGCCATGAGTCACGTCGATGCGTTGAAAATCCGCTCCAAACAGTGTCACGCATCCCGGAGCCGCCGGCAGGGGATGGATGTGCACCCGGGCACTGGTTGCATACCGATCCTGCGCGCTGAAAGTATAGGAAAAAACCCGCCGCAGGACCTCGGCCGTGTGCTCATCTGCATATAGTGGGATTCCCTGAGCCGTGCGAAAGCTCAGCGGCCGAAGGTCATCCATCCCTAGAATGTGGTCGGCATGATGGTGCGTGTACAGCACTGCGTCGACACGGGTCACGCCTTCACGAATAGCCTGCGCATGAAAGTCCGGACCGGTGTCGATCAGAACCGTGTGCCCAGGCTCGCCGTTCGGCCCATACTCAAGCTTCACGCTGGGGCGCGTCCGCCGATTCCTCGGCTCCGCTCCCGGCGCGCCAGCCAGCACAACCGCCGATTGGCACACGCTGCACTTGCACCCAAGGGTCGGAACGCCCATGGAGGTGCCGGTGCCGAGGAATGTAAGTGTCGCCTGCATCTGGGGTGCTCCGTCATCTCCCGGTGATCGCAACAAAGTCAAAGCGAGAGAATCCCTGGTTATCATTTCGCAGTACAGTGGAGAATCTGCGGTTGCTCTTACCGGACGATGCTCGGCCCCGGACGACCCGGCGTCGGCGGTGTGCCGGCCGGACCTTGCTGGGCTCGCTGCTGTGCCGACCGCGCGAGCGCCTGCGTGATCTCCAGAAACGCCAGCCGCAATTCAAAGATCGCGCTATTCAGCAGGGCCTTCTCGGTTTCACTTAAGTTTCCAGCGGACTTCTCGTTCAAAATCCCGAGCATATCGATGCTCTGACGTGCTCCCATCAAGTCAACCTGTGGCTGCTGGCTGTCCTGCGTTCCGCCGCCAAGCTGCAGAATAGCCTGCATGTACACCGACTGAATTAGCGATTCAAACGTCAGGACTGGCGGATGTTCGGCCCCCGGATTGGAAGCACGGATGGCCGTGTCAAGCCGGTCCGCAGTCGCCTCAAACGCCACTCGCGACTGTTCCATCTGCTCCGGAGTCGGCGGGGGTGGCATCTCCGGCTCGTCGCGGGAAGTCGTAACAGCTTCAGACTCGAGCGCAGAAGTATCAGCGGCGGGAACCTCATGTATCGGTTGCAGCTTCAGTTCCGGACGCGCCTCACGCTCCGGAGAAGGATCGGCATCCGGGCGGGGCTCGCCTTCGGCGTTGAACTTACGAC
>JAYVDT010000613.1:0-2540 GCA_043749265.1 Rhodanobacteraceae bacterium
TCAGGACCTTGAAAAACTAGTCCCTGTCTCGGTCTTCTTCCGCGGCCAAACCGCAACCGTGCAGATGCGCAACGCAGGCGGCATCCGCTTCGATGACGACGCCGTCATGTTCGCCGCCAAGGTCGATACCGGCGGTTACTCCTCCAGTATCGCCGAGCGTTATCAGGACTATCTCGTCAGCGAAGTCCCTCTGAGCCTCGGCGATAAGGTCCTCCCCGCCGGAGCATACGGCGTAGGCTTCCTGCGCGACGGCTTCCTCGTCATGGATCTCGGCGGCAACACACTCTTCACCACCCCCGCATCGACAGAGGCCGACCTGCGCCGCCCGGTCCCGTTGCAGATCGTCGCAACCGGTGCTCGCTACAGGCTTTACAGCGGTCGCTCCTTCGTTGACTTTTCCCGCGCTCCCGCCAAACCCTAACCTCAAGCAGCGGCCGGTGCCATGAGCATCTGCCACGTTGTGAGCCGTTGTGGCAACCTTCTATACTCAGCTTTACGAAGCAGGTTGCAATGTTTGCTGTGACATTTGAAAAGCCGAGGGTAGGCCCATGACGGGCGCCTGGTCCCGGCGTGGCTTCATCAGATCGCTCTCGCGTACAGCCTTGGTGCTTTCGCTAGAAGATGTTCTGAGCCTCGCGATCCCGGCCCACGCCCAGCAGACGGTTGGGTCGCGCCCTACCTACGACACCAAGCCAAAGGCCGCCCCGAGGGCCGACTCTCCAATCACAGGAACGCCCCTTGGGTTCACCTTCGTAGACGTAGCCAAAGAGTCCGGCCTGAACGCTAAAACCATCTTCGGCGGCGAGCACAAAAACCGCTTCCTGCTCGAAACCACCGGCTGCGGCGTCGCCTTTTTCGATTACGACCACGACGATTGGCTCGACATCTTTCTGGTCAACGGTTCGCGTCTCGAAGGCTTTCCCAAAGGTCAGGAGCCCATCTCCCACCTCTTCAAAAACAACCGTGACGGCACCTTCACCGACGTCACCGCCAAGTCCGGACTTGGCCACAGCGGATGGGGCCAGGGCTGCTGCGTCGGCGACTACGACAACGACGGCTGGAACGATCTCTTCGTCAGCTACTACGGCCAGAACGTCCTCTTCCGGAACAACGGCAACGGCACCTTCACTGACGTCACCCTGAAAGCCGGTCTCGGGCAAGTCGGCCCCAGGCCGCGCTGGGGCTCTGGCTGCGCCTTTGTGGACTACGACAAGGACGGCCACCTCGATCTCTTCGTGGCCAACTACATTGACTTCGACATCAAGACCGCGCCTCTCCCGGAAGCGGCAGGCTGCGCCTACAAGGGCATCCAGGTAGCCTGCGGCCCCCCCGGGCTGCAGGGCGGCAAAAACATCCTGTACCGCAATAACGGTGATGGCACCTTTACCGACGTCTCCAAGAAAGCCGGCATGCTCGACACCATCGGCACCTACGCGCTCTCGGTTGTCGTCGCGGATCTTGACAATGATGGCTGGCCCGACATCTACGTCGCCAACGACTCCACCGCGGCCACCTACTATCAAAACCAGAAGGACGGTACTTTTAAAGACATCGCCATCGAAGCCGGCATCGCCTACTCGCCCGACGGCAGGCCCCAGGCCGGCATGGGCGTCGCTGTTGGCGATTTCAACCGCGACGGGCTGCTCGACATCGTCAAAACCAACTTCGCCGGCGACACCGACTCGCTCTACCTCAACCTGGGCGATGGAACCTTCGAAGACCACACCTATCTCTCCGGCCTTGGCCTCAACACCCGCTATCTTGGCTGGGGCGTCGGCTTCTTTGACATGGATAACGACGGCTGGCTCGACATCTTTATCTCGAACGGTCACGTCTACCCGGAAGTCGACGGCTCCCACATCGACGCGCCCTATGCCGAGAACAAATACCTCTACCGCAACCTCCGCAACGGCCAGTTTGAAGAAGTTACGAAAAAAGCTGGAGAAGGCATCACCCACCCCGCTCCCGCACGCGGCTGCGCCTTCGGCGACTACGACAACGACGGCGATATCGACGTGGTCGTGAACTGCATGAACAACTTACCGCAGCTTCTGCGCTGCGACACCACCATCCCGCGCAACTGGATCAAGATCCGCACCGTAGGCACCAAATCCAACCGGGCCGGCATCGGTGCCCGTATCAGCGTCACTACCCCCAAAGGCCCTGCCGGCAAGCCTCTGGTTCAGATTGAAGAAGTCCGCAGTGGCGGTAGCTACTACTCGCAGAACGACCTCCGCATCCACTTCGGTCTGGACTCCGCGCCCAAGGCAGACCTTGTAGAAATCACCTGGCCCTCCGGCCGTGTCGATCACTGGAAAGACCTTGCGGCCAACGCGCTCTACGTCGTTGAAGAAGGGGGCAAGATCCTGAAGACCATGCCCATGGGCGCGTCCGTTTCCGGCTCAACGGACAAGGCAGGGAAGTGAAGTCGGTGCGCTGGCGAGCGCTATCCATAGCCACTCTTCTGCTCATGGCAACGCATCTCTGCTTATCGCAACAGAAGGCTCCCTACCCTGCCACCACCGATCACCCAGCCCCTG
>JAYVDT010000614.1:0-23113 GCA_043749265.1 Rhodanobacteraceae bacterium
GAACTCCCTTGTTTTTCGGTATCAGGCATATATAAGCTCGATTCTTTTACAAGCGCAGGGTCTGCGGAGGGCACGCTGGCCCGCCAACAGACACTCGACGAGGAGCTTACATGCCCACAGATAGTACTCAACACGCGCACCTTGCTGACCCAGGAAAAAAGTGGAGCGGCATCTCGGAGACGCGATGACCCTCAGCAACCGCACCCAGTACGATCTCAACGGCCGAGATGAAATTGTCACTCTGGAACCGAACATCACGCACCACAGCCCAACGGTAGATCCGAAAATGTTGGTGTAGCCATAAAGCTTGAGCAGCAAAGCCATACGATAGAGCCTCGAACACTGCTTGCTCAATGTCAGCCTCCACGGTTGAACGCCTTCAACCGATCCTTCCGGGTGATAGGGGCACGCAACAATAACATCGGCTGCGCAAACTTTCACCTCACCCACCATGCTAAGGAAATGCTCCGGACCGTAGCTGCGATCCGCATCAACCCTGCAGACGAAATCCGCTACCCATATATGGGCAAATCCCGACCCAAAGACGACATCTTCACCTCGGTTTTCTGAGTAGATTGCGGCTATATAAGACACCCGGTGGAACGGTTGAGGGTAATACCTTGCAGGTTTTGGCTTTTGCTATCGTCACTAATCACAACGAAGGAGGGTTGAAAACGTGCACAAACTTTTCTTGCAGATCCTGTGTTTGCAGGCCCTGGAGCCGGCGGCCGCAGGTCGAGCAATGATCGTTCGTGATTTCATAGTGGGGTCACGATGCAGACTTTCTCGCGAGATTGAGCGATTGTTTCCAGCACGAATCACTTCGTTGCATGCTGCATGCCAAAGTTCCAACCCCTCAGCATTGCAACGTTGACGTCCTTTTCGTCTAATCCCACGGGGCTGCAATCACCGAACCCGCAGATGGAATATGCAAGCATTTGCAATCGCTTGTGCAGTGTTTTCACCGGAAGCCCGGAATGAAATCGAACAAGCCCTAGACCAAGCGGGTGCGGTTGACCGTTGTCTGTGACACAACTCGTAATCAAAATGGCTACTAGATTGCTTGAGCACCAGCAACCACTGATGCATGTGGGGACATGACAATCACAGGTACGGTGGTATGACAACAAGCTTCGACTTTGGCCCATCGGTTGGGACAAACTATCGCCTGTATTCCTCACGTCAGACTCTGCACTGCTTGAGCTTCTGGACGAACGTCAGCATGCTTCTGAGCTGCAGTAAGCGTTGTTGATTTACAGAGGTTATGGGCCCTTGTTCAGCCTTGGAAGCAGGAGAGACCATGTTCTCAGTCTATGAAGCACAGGATTATGAATCCAATGTAATTCTTCGCGCCCTTCCGCAGGAAGACACTATGCGCATTCGACACAACGCCCGCAAGGTGCATGTAGAGGTGGATCAGGTCATCGTCGAGGCTGGCGAATTGCCCAGCTTTGTGTACTTCCCCACAACTTGCGTCGTGTCGCATTCATACACCACCAGAGAGGGCCTATCCGCCTCCATTGCTCTTACTGGCAATGATGGCATCATCGGCCTTCCGTTACTGCTTGGAGCGGAAAGTACTGCGCACAGCACTGTTGTACAAATCGGCGGTGATGCCTTGAAGGTGGCTGCTGCCGTCGTTCTAGCGGACTTCAACAGGGCTGGTCGCTTCCAACGTGCACTTCTTCGATACACGCAGGCCCTTATCACGCAGGTTGCACAAACGGCTGCTTGCAACAGGTTGCATCCGCTGGAACAAAGATTGTGCCGATGCATGCTTCTCTGTCGTGATCGCTTAGGAAACGACAAGATTCCCCTTACCCAAGAATCCATGGCGAGCATCGTCGGTGGACGACGAGAGAGTGTGACTCTCGCAGCTGGTCGTCTTCAAGATCTAGGAATCATCCGGTATGCACGCGGACAGATTCACATTCTTGATCACGATGCATTGGAAACTCTCGTCTGTGAGTGCTACGCGGCGCAGACAAAAGAATGCGACAAGCTGGCCAAGCGTTCAGCGCGGGATGGCCTCACGCTAACGTGCACGCCAAACAGTTTTCATGTGACACGGTGAGTCACTTCACGGTTACTTTATGAAGCAACACAAGACGAAGGTGCCTCCAACCTCTACGATTTGCAAGAACTAACCGAGAGGCTTGTCCGATACGGGACGCTTACGTCACCTTGGTACTTCATTACTTTCTCTGCTTAAGGCCACATCGGTATGTTAAGAGGGTTCTATGCTAATCAATGAAGACTTGAACCATGCGTCTGCGTTGCGCTGGTATGCCGCCTACACTATGCCGCGTCATGAGAGAGTAATTGCCGAGCAACTCACCCAGATGGGAATATGCTCATATCTGCCTCTCTGGACCGAAGTGCACGTTTGGAATCGACGTCGAGTGCCTGTGCACCTTCCCTTATTCCCCGGCTATGTGTTCGTTCGCATGTCGCTGCGTGACAAAAGTCGTATACTCGCGCGTCACGGAATTATTCGCTTTGTGAGTTTTGGCTCTATTCTCTCGGTGTTGCCTGATGATGAAATTGAGAGACTCAAGTTCGCGACGCGCACTTGGAACGCCAGACCTTACCCATTCCACACCGTTGGTAAGCGCGTCACAATTCGCACGGGACCATTCGCAGGCCTAGAGGGTTCGATTATCAGGCGTAACGGGAACAAGCAGATCGTCGTGACGTTGGACATCATAGAGAGCTCTATCCTCCTGCAGGTTGAGGCTGTAAACGCCGTCCTTGCTTCCTAACTGATAATAACGATATTGCGAACCCTTTATTGACTTTTCCTGAATGGACCGCGTTTTGACCTTGCGCCTTCTTTCATATCCTGACGGACGTTTACGCCCCATACAAATATTCTTGAGAAGGTTGCGGCCGTAGCCTACGACAAAAGAGAAAAGAGGTGTTTCTTACCGAAACAATGGCGCTTTACATAAACTCTGCTCAATCAGACTGGGTCGGCCACGGTAGCTCTCCTGCCGTTGATCTTAATGGTGCGGCCGGAAGCACGCACGCATATGCGAGACTTCTTCACTTCGCATATTCATAATCCGAACGCTCGTCCCACTTATATGACGACGGCCCCCCAACTCCGCGGCTCCTGTGTTGTGCTCGGAATACTTGGACAATGATTCGGTTTGAATTGCACGCCGGAACAGTATTGTTGCCATTAGCGTAGAGTAAGCGCCCGGCATTTGACTGCCGGGCCCCCGCACAAAGTAAACATATTTTAAGCATTTCTAGCAGCGGTCACAGCGGATGGAATAGCAGCAGTGGCCATCGAAGTTCTCGGCCGCCCAAGCAAACACAACGTGTTCTCCAGCGACAAAACACACTAGTGAAGTTAATACAGATGAAGGTTGCTTGTATGACTTATCGTATCTCGAATGCACCGATGTCAATTGTTCCTCCCTTAATCCTTGTGTTCCCTGCATAATCAATCAATCCCACAGCGCTTTGTGGTGTATTAGGATCACCGGCGTTTATTGCTGAAGCAGCCGATTGAAGACTGAGGTCGCCCGTCGCCGCGTTTGAGAACAAGGGATTGCTTGTTAGATTGTTTGATCCTGGGCCGACGTTCGATCCATAATACAAATTGTAGCCGGTTTTTCCCGAATCCCAATTCAGCGGATTATAAAAGTTTGTTCCGTTATTGGCAAAAATATTATTTTCCCAAGTTACGGACGAGGAGGCCATTGGTAGAATTTGTACACCCACACCGTTATTGTAGAAAGTATTGTTATAGATATTTATATTGGAAACCGTGGACCCGTCAGTCGTACTATACCAGGTTCCGATGACAATACCCGCACTCACGCAGTTCGTGGCGATATTATCACTTATGGTGATGTCATGGGTATTCGGCTGTCCCGTTTCAGACAGAGCTTCGTATCCCGTGCCGGCGTAAGAAACTATATTTCTCTCAATGATTCCCGAAAAGCCTCCGTCGTCGTAAATTGCCACCGCAGGATTGTTGTACCAAACTCTGCCGTCACGTTGGATGCCGATGTATTCGGTTTTATTTCCAATAAATGAGAAGTTATTCGCCCCACTCCATGAGGAAATTGCAATTCCATCCGTATCGTGTACATAGTTATTTTCAATTAGGGTATTTGTTGCTCCATCATTAGTTGTCAGAACTTCACTCATCACGGTATTAATATTTCCAAACTCAGAGCTCCTGACCGTTACATAATCAGATTGCCAGACTCTAAAAAAGAGCAAAGCAGCAGTTCCATCGAAAGAGGGATAAATATTCTTATTGTTCAAGAACTTGTCCTGATTGAATTCAATGTAGGAGCTATTTGAGTCAATACGGATTCCCTGTTGCATCGCCCCGTTGCATTTGAGATTCTGAAAAGTGAATCCCTGGATACGAATGTGATTTGGACCGCTGATTTGCAGGAGTGGTATACCGTCCGTTACGGTTCCAAGATATGCGTAGTCCAAGACAACCTGATCACCGCCGCAGGTGATGCCTGTATATCCACTGCACCCGCTAGATGGGACGTTGAACCCGTAGGGCTGAAAAGTGATGTATTTTCCTTGAGTGCCTGAAACGTTAAGTGAAAGTCTTTCATGATAAGTACCGGCCCGCACGTTAACAATCGAGTCCGGTGTCGCGCTATTCATCGCTTTTTGAATGGTCAACCAAGGGGAAGACAAGGTGCCAGGGCTCGCGTCACTTCCGGACGGAGAAACGTAATAGTTTGTTGAAGCCGTCGCGCTTTGTGATGGACTTGTTTGAACTGGGGGGCTTTGAATCGGACTCGGTTGAATCGGAGTCGGTTGAATCGGACTCGGTTGAATCGGACTCGGTTGAACCGGAGAGGTCTGCGTTAGACTCGCTTGAATTGAGATCGAATAGTCTGGCGAGAAGCCGGTAGCCCCGGAAGTATCCCAAGCACTAACCGAAAATGCGTGTGCGCCTGGACTTGCTGTTACCGGTACAGACAAAGTATTGCTCCGAATAATCGGTCCGTACTCGACGCCATCAAGCCACACGATCATGCCTTCAATAGTTGCACCTGAAACCGATGGTCTTGAGTTGGCGGTGACTGTGAATGCTGAACTCACCGTTGCACCATTGGCTGGTGAACCCACGGTGATCAGATCGTCTGAATTTTGGGTTTCCTGTGCCGGGGCCGCCAGTGCGTTGCATAGATTTAGAATCGTCAGTATTGCGCAGAAGATACTCGCCTTAGCTGCGAATATAGAGCGTGGAAAAACACGGTATTGATTTTGCAATGCGTGACCCCTTACTTGAGTTGGGAGCGATCTGGCGATCCGCTTGATGAGCAAAACGCAGTTCTCCCGTCGTGCCCGGCAAAAGCTAAAACGGCCGATCTGCACGAGAAGTCACTACGCAGTTTCGCGACCGACTGCGCCGATCAGTGGTGCGTTTTCGATGTGGCAGGGCCACACAGGGGGGAGCTACAGAACCGCTGCAACTCAGGCCGAGTAGCAGCGTACGCAGAAGCACACAGTTGATTTCGCTTGTTGGCTAGGGACATGAAGCATGCATCTACCCACCATCTCTGCATTTTGTGGGCCAAATTGGTACCAGCAAGCTATGTTGCTCAAACGAGAAGCAGTAAAGCTAACGCCCTTGGTACCAAACGAAAAAAATCCGCACACCCCGGGACTAAACTTCCCATAGCATAAAGCCCGTCTGACTTGGCGGAATGTCGCCCTTGTGTTCGATGAATGGATTGCCCTCGCCTTGGGAACAACCTCAACCCGCTGCACGGCCGGACCGTCCTGCACCCCTACGGCACTCAGGCAAATTAACTTCTTTCACCCAACTTGTACGGTGTCCAAACACTACGCTCGCAGGGGAGGTCTAGCAAGAGCACGCACAAGATAGAGCTGGCAGTCCTAAAGCTTGACAAAGTTCTAGTTGGTCGAGTTTCCCATGAAATCGCGACCGGCGCCGAGCCAGCGAAGTCAGATTACACTTCCGCTTCAACCATTGAAAAATGGTTGCCGACAGGACGCGCTCAACTGGAGCGATTCAACCGGACCGTGGAGTTGGTGGCTCTTCTGTATCCGACCTTGCGCCAGGCCGGCGTTGGACCGCACATCACAATGGCTTCATTACTGGCCTCGGTGACGTGCCGGGGTTCCCTCGAGGCAAGCAGGTCGCCAGTTATCTAGGCTTGATTCTGCAGGTACAATCTCCGAAGGGAAGCAGCGGACCCGGTGGGGGCATCAGCAATCTGGCCAGTTAGCTGATGCGATTTCCTCTAGTCGAAGCTGCCAACATCACCTTGCGGTTCGATCAGGGTTTCGACAGCAGTACACGCACTGCTGTCATGAGAAGCACTTCACAGTCGCCAAAGTGCCAGCCGCACGCGAAAACAGTAATTCAGATTTACTGTATCCTCCGCACGCAAACGCCTAATCGGCAGGTTCTTTCATCGAGAGCAGCTTATTGGCTTATAAACCCCCGGATCGAGGCATCGGTTAATTCAGTTCAGGTCATTTGCACTTCCGTGGCCGCACAAATATTAGTGAGGGCAGACGCTTGAGGCCATACGGCGAGCGATACCGGTGGTGTCTGAGAGGGGATACTGACTTGGAGGAAAAAGAGAATCAGACAGCGACTCCGCCAACAACTTTGCCAAGCCGACAATCCTCGAAGCACTCTCGACGTGCCAAAATCGAATCTTCTCGTTGAAATTTCCTCCGACGAGTGGTCCGATGACATAGACATTCTCACTCGCTTCCAGTCGATCGTTGACCACGAACCCGCGATTAGTGCTGTTAGCGTAACAGAGTCTATTATCAAGTAGACTGTTGATTAATCGAGACGAGGAAGAGTCAAGTTCCTCGAAACCGCCGCAGTTTATGGTTATGCTGAACGGTAGAGGGTGAGTAATCTCGGCCTGGCATCCTGCAGTTACATAGATCGCCGAGATGAGATTATTGCAGGCTGGAAATGGCTCCAGCCTGCGAAGATCCCCCTTGAGCGTAGTGAGGATTCTCGCATGAACTAGTTCATCCGCGGCACTACGGGTGTCACGACCAGCTCGGCGCATCATCCTTGAGTAATGAACGCCATATTCGCAGACGAACTTCTTCTGCTCACTGATGTGCAACGACGCGGTCAACCTGCTTACCGCTGTACCCACGGGATCACGCAGATCCGCGATGTTGAGCTTCAGGTCTTCAGCTCTTCGGATGTCGTATGTGATTGCAGCCATTAGGTCGGCGGCGGAGAAATAGCCGGATTCACGAAGGGAGTCCAGAGCCGTTAATTTGAACTGCACTGTTTCTTCGCAAATCTTGTAGGGAAGCAGACCACTACGGGAAAGAACAACTACTGATTTGATGAGATTCGTGATCTTCGGGCGGTACTTGATGAGATAGAGCACTTCGAGGGCACTAGCATTTGAGCCCAAGATCAGGATGTTCGCCATCCCCTTATCGGGCAGAGAGGACAAAGCCTGTTGAATTTTATACATGCTGACGTCTTCGGACGGCGAGTAGATATTATCGATATGAGTGTGGCTGTGTCGACCAGCAACAGCGCCACTTTCAATTGGCTTTTGAGGCGGGCTGCCGATTGCCAACACAACTCTCGCTGCCTTGACTGAAGTGCGCGCACCGCTATTATCTTCTACCGCAATTGTGTGGTGCTCACCCGACATGCGACAAATCCCAGTTGCTTCGCCATGAATCGGCGTCACGCTGGCCAAACCAGCCCTTGCCAGTTCCTCGACCGCACGAGCAGCCTGACTGGAGACATACAGTCCAAACAAGAACCTGGGCAAATACAACTCTCCCCACTTGTCCCGTTCCATCAAGAACTGATTGTCCGATATCCACTTTTCCGCGCCAGGACCACCACATTCTTTGAAAATCTTAAGCCACCAATCCGCGTTAGCAGCTAGCCACTCGATGTAGTACCTTCGCTCAGGCTCCTCCAGGAACTCCTGCAGTCTTTGAAATGCAAGGGCGCCAACCGCAGAACGCCTTCCATAGGGGATTCCATTCCACATCTCCCCCTCCCTCTCGATGACGCCGATGCGCAGCATCTTGCCAAGGGTAGATGTGTCCTTCAGGCGTTTCGCTAGTTCGCAGATAGTTCTTGAGCAAGCAATACCGCTCCCTACAATTGCTATATCGTAGTCAGTCATATCCATAGGAGGAAACCAGACCGCCCCATCATTCCGGGGTCGAATCAGTAAATTATTGATGTTTATTGCCCGCGAGATGACTATACTCGCGGATCAGTAGAGGCGGCATTATGTCGAAAGTTGTTTTTCTAGGCGCTGGCGGAATCGCAATTGTTGCCGCGGAAATAGCCAGATTTCGAGGGTTGGAGATAGTCGGCTTCTTGGACGACAGAGCTGAGAAACGGGGCACCCTGTTCTGCGGGGCGCCGGTCCTGGGGGACTTTGATATGCTTCCTGCGCTACGCCAGGATGTACCGCAGGCCGTTGTCGCATTCGGTAACTGCCGTGGGCGAATAAATACCGCCCTTAAGGTACTGTCGTATGGGTTTTCTCTTCCTAACCTTATTCATCCGTCTGCAGTCGTTTCACAAAGTGCCAGCATCGGCCAGGGCGCGATCATTATGCCCGGCACGATCATCAACTCCGGAAGCCGGATTGGCAGCAACATTGTCTTGAACACAGCGGCTAGTATCGATCATGAGTGCTCAATCGGCGATGGTGTTCATATTGCCCCAGGGGCACGGTTGGCTGGTCTCGTCACCGTAGGAAATGCTACGTGGATTGGCATTGGAAGCGTTATTCGTGAGTCAGTCCACATTGGCAACAATGTTCTTGTTGGAGCGGGCTCGCTTGTACTTAAGGACATCCCGGATGGCGTCGTAGCATACGGGTCGCCGGCTAGAATCACCCGCAAAAACCTCGAGGCGACAGGGGCTTGACCCAACATTAACGCGTACAGTCGACAATCGCTGCAAGTCAATTCTGAGCGTTTTCCTGCGCACCGCAAATTGTTTATCGATTCAGATACCCCGCAATGAAGGGGGAAATCCTCCGACAACCATGCGAGTTGCTGGAGCTCTTCGTGCCGAGAGAATTCAGCCTCTGAATTACCCCGGGGGGGCGACTCAATTCCCGGGCCAGGAAACAGCTCAGTAGTACCTAGTAGAGGCACATCGCCAATGGAACTCATAAGTCCCACGTATTCAAAAATCACACAATTAGCTAACGCGACTGCGGACACTCAGCGAGTTACTTTGCGAAGTGGACAGCCGTATCATGCCGAGACTCCCGCCGAGAGTGCCGCATCCACTCAGCAGTTCTATCTCTCACCAGTTCCAGAAACTCTGTGCGGGTTTCCAGGAGCAATTCTTCGCGGAAATCGTGTGCTCGCGCAAGGTTCTCAGCGGACATCCGAGCCATGCGTTTGGGGTCTCGCAGAACGCTCATTATCGTGTGAGCAAGTGCCGCCTCGTCTCCAACCGGTACGATACTATCCGGCGAGAGTAGTTCGGGGATGCCTCCTATGTTGGACCCGATGCAGGGCAACGCACGGGCCATCGCCTCTACCATGGCTCGTGGCAAACCTTCCTGTCTTGACGGCATAACAAACAGATCCGCGGCGTCCAGGGCATCTCTCACGGCCGGACCCGCAGGTAACTGTCCAACGAAGTGCACGCACTCTTGCAGCCCCAGCGTTGCGGCAAGATGCTCCAACTCCGGCCGGTACCGGCCGTCGCCAACGACGGTGAGAGAAAGCCGGAATCCCTGATCGACGCATGTTGCCGCCGCCCGAAGCAGAACGTCCACACCCTTGTACATTTGGGCCAGTGTTCCGATGCAGATCAGCCGCGGTTGCTCGGAGCGCGGAACCGTTCCGTCGCGAGGAGACAAGACCAAGGCATCGGAACCGATCTCCACGTCAGAACACGAGGTTGAAAAAGAGGGACAGGGATACCGCGCCTGGAGCGCGTACCTTGTCACGTACGCTGCTGCGCAAGCCGCGCCGCAAAGCCGCTTCAAATCTGCCGTGAACCATACCCGAAATAACGGACGCAGCGAATGAATTACAGAACCACGCTGAAACACATCGTAGGGATCTGCCACAATTTCCACCCCAAAGGGTTGACCGCGGCGGAAGTGGTCGACGAACGCGGACCCAAGCGAAGAGCCAAGCCGAAGAATGACCGCCTGGCTGTAACGCGCCTGCTCGCGCAGCACCGAGCGGATCCTTGGCCAGCAGGCAAGGTATTGATAGGGACCGAGATAATCGGGAATATCGATAAATGTGACAGCCGGGCCCGATGCCTGCTTGCAGCCTGCCATCGCGGTGCCCACATTGCGAACACGCGCGATGACCCTAACTGAGTCAAATACCTGCAGATAACGCTGCCAGAACTGATAGGCAAACGTGGTTTGGGTCCAAACGCAGCCATCGGGGGTGCGAAGAAAGTGGTGCTCAAGTGCAATCGTGACATTCATGTACTTGTCTCCAGGCGGGAGTTGGGTTTTCCGAGCTTCATTACAGGGCGTTGCTTTTTCCTTGCCGCAATGACGTGCGCGCTCGATGAGATCGCGCGAACAGGACCCCTGCCCCTGTCGGTAATCTCCGCGACTGCTTTCATCATCATCACAGCGATAATTCCGACGCTGCTGCAGTAAACGCTTTCGAAATACACATAGCGGAAGTCGATACGGTTTGCGTTCACGGCCTCCTGTAAGAGAGTGGCACACACCACCATTCCGAAGATGCCGCGGTAGCGATTGGAGCCAAGCCAAGCAAAAAACATAGACCACAGCACCATTACCCCGAAGGGTCCCGCTAAGCCGAAGTTCGCAAAGGCTTCCGCAATCGGGCTGAAGCCCCAACCGTAGACAGGCCCTTGTCCTTCGTGCAGCGCCTGGTCAAGATCGGCGGAGATCGCAGGTGTCTTCGCTCCTGGATAAAGCGCTTTGGGCACGACCGCCGGAATAGACATACCATACGAGGAGCCCCAACGCAGAGGCTCCGAGCCCATCGAATAGTACAGCACCGAAATATAAGGCCCGCCGAGCTCACTTTCCTCTGGCGTGCCCATGATGGACTCCTCGCTGGCTGCCGCAACCTGCGCCTGTTTCAGTGTGGATCGGCCTGCCGCCAGATCGTAGATAAGTGTTCGATATTGTCCGAAGATGGCGGCCGCAGAGTAAGCGACGGCAATAGAAACAAGCGCGACAGGACGAAGCTTCGTCATTTTCGGGCGCAACGTTCCAATTACCACCGCTAGCGCCATGATCATCTGCAGTGCGAGTCGTCGATCACCCTGGAGCAACACGAGCACCAGCCATATTATGCATGCGGCGGATGAGAGCATCAGTCTCGATTTCGAAATGCCGATGCTGGCATACACCATCAGGCTCAGACCGGAGAGGATGAAGCCCTCATATGGCATACTCACCGTGTGCGTCATCATCTCAAACCGTTGCCCACGATCCATAGCAACCGACTGCATATACCCGCCTAGCTGCCAGTACTGAACCATGTACAGCGCAATCCCCACTAGGTAGAAGGCAGTTCCCGTTAGAAATGACGCCATACACTGGCTGGGGTTACCCTGTGTCACCGGTTCCGATCGCCTGTTTTTCGAAAGCAGCCATCCGACGACAAGTCCAAGCGATCCGAGTCCGCTCAGAATGCCTGCATGAAAGAACGTAGACCCGTTGGTTGTAAACAGAGTCTCGTGCGACTGATCATTCCCCATCCTCACGAGCAGAACACCGTTGTATGCGGCGAAGCACAAAGCAAACACCGCCAAGGGGTCCACAATCCCGTTGCGCGCGGCACGCACGAATGCCACCCCGAGCGGTGGGACAAGCGACACAAGCGCGAGTGGCAGGGTAAGCTCGCCCGGATAAACAAACCACCCGATAGCTGCTGCGACCACGCAAAGTGAAGTGAATGCAATGACGAGCGACCGTTCC
The DNA here is from genome assembly GCA_043749265.1 of Rhodanobacteraceae bacterium. Lineage (GTDB taxonomy): Bacteria > Acidobacteriota > Terriglobia > Terriglobales > Acidobacteriaceae > Edaphobacter. The sequence goes on from JAYVDT010000614.1 coordinate 11,934, forward strand.
TGAATCTCTGCTGTTTTCATAAAGCCAGACTGTTCCTAGGAAAGAGCATGATACTTATGCGTGAGGTTCGAAACTGAATAGCACTCCATCAGCCCCTTGATTGACTTGTCGATCCCAACCAGCTCCGGGCAACCGGGCGAGCTTGTTGCAGCGCGCATTTCCAACAACCGTCGCAGTCGGATTGCCCAACAGGCAGCAGACGAAGCAAGGGGCTCCCGATGGATCAACATTGGTACAAGATCACTTTCGTCAGCAATATTGTCAGATAGCAGGCACGGCAACCCTGCCGCCTGTACTTCAAGAAGTACAAGAGGTAGGCCTTCAAACAGCGATGGCAACACAAAAACATCCATCACCCCTCGCATCAGCGCAGGCACATCCTTGCGTACACCCGCGAAGTATATCTGCCCTGCGATCCCGAGTTTCCTTGCCTCGCCCTCGATCTCCTTTCTGAGCGGACCGTCCCCCACCAGGAGAAAGACCGTCTCCGGAGCCATCTTCAGATACTCTGCGGCAACACGTAGCAGAAACGTGTGATTTTTCTGTGCCTCAAATCTCCCAACGTGGCCCACCACCGTTACACCTGCTGGAATACCCAACTCTCGCCGCAACGACTCTCCATCCACAGGGCTCTCAAACGGCTCCGGGTCGATACCCAGCAACATCACACGCCATTTTCCATGCTCACGCCAATCGGGCGGAAACAACGCATCCGCCGCTCTTCTACTGACTGCTGTACCCACTGTCGCAAAGCTCCAGATCAGCCGCTTCATCATGCCCGTGTATATGCGACGACAAATCCCCGCCTGCGCATCCACCTGCCGCGTGTCAAGATGGCTCTGCACAACCCGCACCGGGACGCCAGCGATGGCAGCAAACAGCAGGGTGATCCCGCTGAAATGATGGTTGTGTGAGTGAATAACCTGATACGGCCCATACCTTTTCAGAATCAGCATCAGGTTCAACGCGTATAGCGGCGGGAAGCGCAAGCCTCGGCAGACTATCACCCGCGAGCCCAATGCCTCTGCCTGAGCCTGATAGTGGAATGGTCCATCGCCGTGCACAAGGAAATCAAGCTGGATTCCCGTATCTTTCATCTGGTGGAGCACCTGGATCATCCACGTCTCCGCTCCGCCCCGGTTCAATCCTCCCAGTACATTAAGTACACGCGTCATAAGAGCTCCCGGCGAGCATTCACCGCTTTCCAAGTCACATGCGTTAAACCCGCTAACTGCACAATCGCTGAGATCAGCAGAGCGATACCAGCGCCATTCAATCCCAGAAGAGGAACCAAAAGCCAAGAACCCGCCAGTGTTGTGGTCGTCATGGCCACAATCACTGGGACCTGGGCACGGAAGCTCTGGGCAGATGTAGCGGCAAATCCCATGAAGGTGGCGACGGTACTAATACCGGCCGTTGCAGCAAGGATTAGCAGCAATCCTTGATGCGAGCTGTACGACGCACCATAGAGAACCTTCAGAAGCGTCTTCCCGAACCCGAGTGCAATTCCACAAGCGACACCGCCAATCCCCACACCGAAGCCTGCAAGCTTGGCAAGCACATCACGGAATCTTTCCAGCTCTCCGAATGCAAACATTGTCGCCATTCGTGCCGAAACTGCTTGGCCCAGCGCTAGCGACAACAAGTTCACCGCGGTAAGCAAGTACGCCAGCGACGCAAAAATGCCAAGCTGACCTGCGCCGAGATAATGCACGACCAGGTATCGCGGCAGATTCGCGTTCAAGGAGACCAGGGCCATCACGATACCAAGTGGCAGGCTCTTGTTCAGCAGTTCCCACATCTTGGTTGTCGATGCGGAAAAGAATCCTTCCCCCCTCTTCAGCACGGCTCGTGCCAATGCCATGTCATAAAAACAGACTACAGCTCCCCATGTAACGGCGAGGGCGATACAGGCAGCACTTAGCTTTCGTGTGGTTATGAACACACTCGCGAAAACGACCAATGACATCACACCGCGAAAACTTACAGCACGCGCGGCGAGGTCAAGTCGCTCGTGCCTTTGCAGCAGCCCTGCGATGACGTCGCTCCATGACTCGAACGCCTTTGCCAGGCTGAGGGCGATGAGGACGACGAGAACCTCGCCGCGATAGCCCGCAACTGCAGACACGCCGCCAATGAACAATAAAGCGGCCAACGTACATACCGATCTCAGCATGAAGAAGTCGGCGAACTGATATCTCGTCTGTGCGTCAGTTGCTTGAACGCTCCGCAACTGCAAATTGCAGAACATGAATACCGGCGCAGACAACGCGAGACCAAGCGCAAACACTCCCACGATTGCCGGTGATCCCCGCTTCGCCAGTATCGACAACATTCCCCACTGGCTCGCGTTGTAGACCACGTTCCCCCCAAGCGTCCACACGAAGTTGCTCGTCAAGGACGGCAACGGCCGTTCATTAGCCTTCGGAATTAACGCTGCCGCTGTATTCATTCCATTGGTCCGGTTTCTAACTGTTCGCTCTGCATCTTAGAAGGCACGATAACTTGCGGCGCCTACGGCCGTCTGCACAATGGCCTCGATACTGCGATTGAACGCCGCCTTCGTCCTGCTGACTGGGATGAAGAGGATATCGTTATCGAGCAGCGTCAGGTCTTTCGACTTCATCGTCAATACCTTTTCTACATTCACCGGAATCTCTGTCCGGCCCGTATCCGTCTTCCGGATAATCACGGAATGCTTTAACTGAGCCGTACGGTGTGTGCCCTGTGCCAACGCAAGCGCCTGCACAATCGTCAACTGCTCGTCATGGTCCATCAGGTATTCCCCCGGACGCACAACGTCCCCCACGACGTACACCTGACCGGCCTTAGGTACGATGATCGTGTCTCCAGACTCAATCAATGGATTGCTTCCAGTCGTCGGCTTTCCCGTGCTGCTGATTCGTACGATTGTTGGCTGGTCCGGCGCGATTCTGTGTGTTACCGAGACTTGCGTGCCGGCCTGCTGCGTCAGACCCTCGGCAAGCGATACATAATCATTCAAGCGGTGTGATCCCATAGTCATATAAATGCCCGGCTTTTTCACCTCACCCAGTACGGAAACACCGCGGGTCGCGTACTCCGTGATGCTCACCGTCACCTTCGGATCCTTTACATACCGCCGCTCCATCAGCCGTGTGCGAATCACTATTGATGCGTCGGCCAGGCTGAGCCCTTGTAGATGCACTGTTCCCGCAATCGGTAGCAGCACCTCGCCGTCCTCGCCAACCCGAACCTTCGTGCTCAGGTCAGGGCTTTCGAACACTGCTATATCTAGCATGTCGCCATTACTAATTGCGTTCGACTGTTGTGGATATACCGTGCTCTTGCTGGTATTGCTCTGTGCTGAAGATTGCGCACAGCCGCCCGAAAGCAACAATGTAAGCACGGCAACGAGAACCAATTTCGTTGAATGTGACATCACTCTCTCCTTGGAACACCCATATTTCCCTTTCGCTACGCGGGTATGTTTCCCTCGTAACGGGCGTACGCTCGTCGGTCGCGGAACGTTTCGGGATCGAACGAATCGAATCGTACATCGTTCAACAAGACACCATAGATCTGCGCGTGCGCACGTTCTAGGCGCTGCCTCACATGCCACAGCGCCTGTTTGGTTGTTATCATCGAACGCACTACGAGAACGGTCGCATCTGCCAGACCAGCTATGATGACACCATCCGTAAAGGCAAGCACCGGTGGCGTGTCAAGAATCACGAAGTCATATTCGTAACGCCACCTGTGCAGAAAGTACTTCATCCGCGTGGAGCTTAAAAGCTCCGAGATGTAAGGCGGACGTCCACCTGCGCGTAAGACAAACAGCGTCGTATCTGGAATCTGAATCGGTGAGGGATCGCACCCTTGGCTCAGACATTCGCTCAGCCCTCTTTCAAGCGGCAGTTGGAATTGCGAATGGACTGTGGGGCAACGCATATCCGCATCTACCAGCAATACACGGCTACCTTGCTGTGCCAGCACAACAGCCGTATTTACCGCACTCGTGCTCTTCCCTTCCCTTCCGCTTCCGCTCACAAAGCAGATAACCCGGGGTATCGGCTCGTCCGAAGACAATAGCGTCGTACGGAGCATACGGTAGGCCTCAGCAGCCTCCGACTCTGGTTGCTGAAGCGTCACAGGCAAAGCACCCGATTCCCCTAGCAGTTGAGGTGCCCCTCGCTTTGGCTTTACTACGGATAGCCTTGGAACAATCCCCAGCGCGGGTAGAAGGCACTGCGTCTCAACGTCATTCGGTGTACGGATTGAATTATCGAAGCTCGCTCGAAGGAAGCCCACCGCGATCCCAACCATGATGCCGCTGAATAATCCAAGCGCGAGATTCACCGGAAGCCGCCGCACTGGAGTATTCGGAATCTCTGCTTCGTCGACCATCCGCAGATCACTCGAGCGGAGCCCCTGATCTATCCCGGCATCCTTCAACTTCTTCACCAGGTTCTCATACAGATCGCGGCTGGTCTGCACATCGCGCTGCAGAAGTGCATATTGGACCGCCGACGCATCCACTCGCAAGGCATCCTGCTTCTGCTTCTCCAACGCAGCTTCCAACATCTGCTCAGAGTTCCTCGCCGCCATGTACTCCTGCTGAATCCGCTCTCGGATGTTGCCGACTTCTTGGTCAATACTGCCCTGGATATCCTTCAATTGGCTGCGCAGTTGTACAACCCGTGGATAGTTATCGTCATACTTTGCGGTAAGCTCCCCATATTGCACACGTAGTTCGGCCTGCTGTTTTCGCAACGTCTGAATCACGCTCTCTGGCACCACTGTTGCGATCAACTCCGGATTGCCTGCCACCGCCACTCGATATTGCGCCTGCTTGACGATCCTCTCAGCCTCAACCGTAGCTAGCTGCCGATTCAACTCGTCCACTCGATTCATAGCAACGTTATGATGATCATCCGCGCCGACAATCCCCACCTGCTGCTGATACGCCACAAATTTCGATTGTGCATCCTCAGCCTGCTTTTTCACATCTTCCAATTGTCCGTTCAACCAGCTTGACGCTTTCTCTACTCCGTCTAGTCGCTGGCGAAAGTTTTGGTAGATATCAACGTTCGAGATTGCATTTGCGACGTCTGCTGCCAGGCGCGGATCTGTGCTGCGGAACTTCACCTCTAGGATCTGCGTCTTCGGCACGAGCTCTGGGTGAAAACCCTTACGATAAGCCCTAAGCAAGTCCGCTCGCGCTTTCGGTGTCAACATGCGAAATGGCATCGCAAGACCGGTACAAGCCGCTTTGCTGAAATTGCAGTTTGCCGCCAGTTTTAGGTCGTCGATAACATTTTTAGCGATTGCATCGCTCTGCAAAATGCTCAGCTGCGTCTCAAGAGTTGTAGAGATCCGGGCGCCGTCCGTAGCGGTTCGTCGTTCCAGCGGGTTGGTGTTATCCAGCTCAACACCAATCCGTGCCGTAGCCTCGTACTCCGCACGGATCGAAAGCGAGATCAGCAGCGCCGCGATCAGCCCGGTCAGAGCGCAAACTGCGATGAGCCAGCGGTTCCGTAGCAGCACACGCATATACTCCGAGAGACCGCCAAGCTGGTGGTCTCCACCGAACTTTTGGAACGACTCCTGCCTTTGGGTCTGAAGTGCTTGATCGGGCGCTGGAAGATAGGACATATCGAGTCTCCTAAGTTTCACGTGTGAGGTACGGTTCGGCGAATACCTTTTACACCTGCAATGGTCGCGGGTATGTCTTCACAGTGGTTTTCTCATAAAGGCTTACAGGTTCAATCGCATAGCCCCAATCGTCAGTCCACCCGCATTAATCCGGTGCTGCAAGTGCTCCGTTGATGTTGCCTTGCATATCTTTTCGCATGAACTGCGGTCCGATTTCCTCAAGATTGAGGACGTCAACAGAAAGTTGATCGTCTGGTCCGGCAATATATTCTTTCGCAGCTGGGCTGTCGGGACCCCATGCGACGACCTTACTTACTGCAAACGTCATAGTGGCGCAGACGTTTTCTTGTTGCACAAGTTGATCCCGGCGGATGGTTGGGGCTATCCTAGGCCGTTAACTCATGCACCATCATCGGCACAACTGCGATTTGTTCAATTTTAGGATCTGAGGCAAGCAGGCGCCCGAGAATATCACCGCTCGGATTGTAGTCGGGAACCACATTTTTCAGTTCAAGTACTAATTTTCGTGCATCCCGCTCAGCACAATATCGGCGGATGCAATTCAATCGCCTTTGCATCTCATCTGCAGCGAGAACCGGACCCATGTATACCAGAATCTTTTCGTGAAACGTTGGAAGGGTGCTTTCATCTGAGCAGCACAGTTCCTCATACAACTTTTCACCTGGACGAATGCCAGTAAACTGCAAACCAATGTCCTCTTCCGGCCGAAGGCCGGACAGCAGAATCAAATTGATGGCAAGGTCCACTATACGAACCTGCTGTCCCATGTCGAGAACAAAGATCTCGCCGCCTCTGCTCATAGTGGCGGCTTGCAGAACTAGTTGAGCAGCCTCGGGAATTGTCATGAAGTATCGTTTCATCTCAGGATGTGTGATCGTAATGGGACCACCCGCGGCGATCTGCTTTTTAAAAATAGGAACGACGCTACCGTTCGATCCCAACACGTTGCCAAAGCGCACCGACGAATATTTGGTGCTTCCATTCTGGAGAGCATTCACAAGAAGTTCCGCCACACGTTTGGTCGCACCCATTACGTTGGTCGGACGGACTGCTTTATCCGAAGAAATCATCACGAAGTTGAGTACATGATGCTCGGCGGCTGCTAGAGCTACATTTAGCGTACCGAGAATGTTGTTCTCAACGGCTTCGAATAGGTGAGACTCCATCAGGGGAACGTGTTTGTACGCGGCCGCATGATAGATGACAGAGGGGCGATGACGTTTAAGTACCTCATCGAGGCGGCCGCGACTCTGAATGCTCCCAATTTCGGGCTGAAAGTCCAGCTTTGGAAATATATTTCGAAGTTCCCGATCGATTTCGAAGAGCGGCGTCTCTGCAATGTCGTAACCGATGATCCTGCGCGGGCCAAACCGCGCAATTTGCCGGCAGAGTTCTGAACCAATAGAACCCGCTGCACCCGTCACCATCACCACTTGGTCCCCAAGTGTCTGGCGAATTGCATTCTCGTCGAGCAGCACAGGTGAGCGGCCTAACAGATCTTCCAATGCAACATCTCGGATTTGCGGAGTTAGTGCCCGATTTTCAATCACTTCGGCAAAACTCGGAATAGTACGGCAACGTAGGCCAGCATCATGGCAGCTACGCAGTACAGAAGTTATACAAGAGCCAGAGGCTGAGTGTATTGCAATCAGCACTTCTTCCACCCGATGTTTGGCGGCAATCGCCGTTAGGTCGGCACCCACCCCGAGCACGCGAACGCCCTGGATAATCTGCCCTACTTTTTGTAAATCGTCGTCAATAAGACCGCGAACATCGTATCCTAGTTGTGAATTACCGCGGATCTCGGACAGTAGAGTGACACCGGCCTTACCGGCACCGTAAATGACGATTCTCTTTGTCTGGTCAGTAGGTCGACTATTGGGATTGCACAACATCCGTCTTGCCAGACGGACTCCCGCCGTTGCCAAACTACAAACAAGAAGATCGAGCACGTAAATGGATCTTGGGAAACCACTTGGTGCCAAGAGCAAGATACAAAACATTGCAATAATGGATCCTGATACATTTCCTATAGCAAGGCGGACGATATCAGGAACCGACACATAACGCCAACCGCCCCGATCGAGCGCCAGAAGGTGGAAAACAATTCCTTTTACTACAACCCACACCGCTACGGAGACTGTCAGGTACACCAAGTCCCGATTAGGGAGCGTGAATTCGAAGCGAAGCAAAAATGCTACAGTTCCTGACAAGGCGAATAACAAACACTGGAATAAGCCGATTCCCGCGCGACAGAATAAATAGCGTTGAATTTGGAAAAGCTTTTGTAAAAACATATTGAGTGTGCTCCATTACACATTTTTAGTCGACCGTGGCTATCATTGAATTTAAGCTTTTGGAGATACCCGCCGTTTTTCGGACAACGTTCACAATATAAGTCTGCTCCTGGGGAGTAAGGCTGCTGGAGCTTGGTAAGCAGATCCCTTCTGCAAACAAGTGTTCCGCCACGGTCCCTCCATACCGTGGGCAGTCTTGATATAGCTTTTGCAGGTGCATGGGTTTCCACACGGGACGAGCCTCTACCCCGGCGGCATCTAGAATAACTATCAATTCATCACGCGAGTGACCAAACTTTTCTTGGTCAATAAGAAAGCAACTTAGCCAGTTCGTATGCAAACCATAGTCAGCTTGCGGCATAAACGTGATACCTTTCACGTCGCTGAACGCTTCGCGGTACCGGAAAGCCACTGCACGGCGCTGCTTCACTCTTATTGGCAGCACCTCTAGCTGGCCCCGCCCAACACCCGCAAGCACATTGCTCATCCGGTAGTTGTAGCCGATTTCCGAATGCTCATAAGAAATACCTGGGCAGCGCGCTTGGGCAGACCAATACCGGGCTTTGTCAACCCATTCTTTGTTGCTCGACACCAACATGCCGCCACCCGTGGTCGTGATAATTTTGTTGCCATTGAATGAAAACACCCCGATGTCGCCCCATGTACCCGCAGGCCTATTCCTGTAGGCACCGCCCAATGCCTCCGCTGCATCCTCCAGTAAAGGAACTTCGTACCTACGACAAATCTCAAGCAACGGTTTCATATCCGCACTCTGCCCGAATAGATCCACCACGATCACCGCTCGAGGCAGTTGATTCTTGCGGGCTTGTTGGCCAAGAGCGTCTGCGAGGAGTTGAGGGTCCATGTTCCAGGTTTCATGATTGGAATCGATGAACACTGGCTCCGCACCGAGGTACCGGATCGGATTCGCAGTCGCAACGAAGGTCAGGTCTTGGCAAAATACACTGTCGCCAGACTTAACACCAAGAAGTCGTAGAGCAAGATGAATTGCCGCAGTGCCACTACTCACCGCTACGGCAGGCAAACCCACCAGCGCTTCGAACTCCTGCTCGAACGCGCTGATGTTGGGACCGACCGTAGACAGCCAGTTCGAGGCAAACGCTTCTTCCACATAGCGGCGTTCGGAGCCACCCATGTGAGGCACGGAAAGAAGTATCCTATGCATGATTTTGAAAAAACTCCCCTACATCTTCGGTATAGGTGCAGGTCGTGAAACCCGATGAGTTGTTGACGATATTGAGTCGGTCTATCGGAGAAGAGCAACCGCCTGCTTCTGGTCTTAGGGAATAACACTGTTGCGACTTCTGCACTACCCTAGATTTGCGAAGAATTATGGGTTGTGGATCGTCGCAGCCCAAGCGCCTCTTCGTAGAGTCCCTCATGCATGCGAAGAATGTGCTTGAGATCGTATGCTTCACTCTGCTGCCGCCCAACTTGTCCCATCGCGGCCGCCGCAGCGCTGTCGTCAATCACCAGTCGCATGGCTTGCGCCAGTTGATCGGTGTCTCCGACATCCACAAGCAAACCAGCGTTCCGACCGAGAAGTTCCATTGTGCCTCGAATACGCGATCCGATAACCGGAACTCCCATACTCATTGCCTCCAAGATGCTTTGAGGTAGACCTTCTTGACTCGACGGAAGTATGACCGCCCGTGAGGCTTTGATCAAGACAGGCACGTCGTCACGCTGGCCCAGAAAATGTACGCGGTCAGCCACTCCCAACGTAGCCGCTAGCCGTTTCATCGGTTCAAACAGTGGGCCACTTCCGGCCAACACCAGTTGCGCTTTTGGATGAAGAACCCTTGAAAATGCCCGGATAGCATCGACGTGGCGCTTGCGTTCCACGAATTCAGCAACCATCAGAAGCACCGGTGTAGTTGTACTGATCCCGAGTTCCCAGCGAAATCGATCTAGCTCGCATTGAGACACCGAGGAACGAGAATACCGCGTACAGTCCAGGCCAATTCCAGGCATCAGCCTTAGGCGGTCCAGCCCGATTAATTTCTTATCCTTCGCCGCTCTCAAGTCTTCTTGGTTCATAACGATTAAGAAGTCCGTCCAGTTCGCTGCTTTGCGTTCCAGAGCCTCAAACAGTTTGTTTCGGATTGCACCGCCCATCGGATGGAAATGGAACCCGTGTGCTGTGTAAAGCATTTGTAACTTCTGTTCGTGCCGAAGGCGATCAAGGGCGAACCGTGTTACAAATGCTGCAACGGGTGTATGAACATGCACGATGTCGTATCCGTGCTCTAACGCGAGGTCTCGTATCCGCGCGGTCATCATCAAATTCCGGGGATGGACAGGATTGCGGCTCCACTCAGCTTCCCAGACCCGTTCGAATGTAGACACGCATATCTTATCTTTTTCAATGCCATTCGCTATTGCATCAACCCGCCACCCTCTTTCTTGAAAGTGCCGCGCAATAGGAAGAAGAAACCCGCGAACAGTTGCCGCGATCGTCGCTGCAAAGAGAAGGCGCGGTTCCGCGCTTTTATTGTCACTACTCCAGGGAATTTGCATTTCTTAAATGCAGGAGGTGTCGGCATGCGCAGCGATCGTATTAGATGTTTACTTCCCCGATCTGCTTCAGAGCACGACTTGCGAAAGCGGCTTCGACTACTCCTGTATCCTCCGCTCCGGCTGTCGGGATTCTAAACTCTGGAACGGCAAGTTCAACCGCCGCTGCTCGTGAAGAGGTGGGTACGAGACGAGATCAGTACCCTTAGCAGTAAACACCACACGGACTGTAGCGAGCAGGATACGCAGATCCAAGTCCCACGACAGGTGATCCACGTACCATACATCCATCTTTAGCCTCTCATCGAAACCCAGGTTGTTGCGGCCATGAATTTGCGCCCACCCGGTGAGACCAGGAAGCACTGAGTGCCGGCGCTGTTCCTCCGGTGTGTAATAGGGGAGATATTCTTTGAGTAAAGGCCTCGGACCGATAAAGCTGAGATCCCCCTGAATAATGTTCCATAGCTGTGGCAGTTCATCGAGGCTTTTACGCCTTAACCACGTCCCCAACGAGCCCATACGTTCCCGGTCACTGAGTAGTTGTCCTTTCTTATCCCGCTCATCGGTCATCGTTCGAAATTTTAGGCACGTAAACAACTGGCCATGAAGTCCTGGTCTTTCCTGCCGAAACAGAATCGGTCCATCCATCATCGTTCGAATCAGAACACCCACAATAAATATTACTGGCGC
>JAYVDT010000615.1:0-2525 GCA_043749265.1 Rhodanobacteraceae bacterium
TTCAGGCCGGCCTTGAGCGGTGTTCCACGCTGGCGAACCAGGATGGAGCCGCCGGTGACAGTTTCACCGCCGAAGCGCTTGACGCCCAGGCGTTGTGCATTTGAATCGCGTCCGTTTTTGGAAGATCCAAGTCCTTTTTTATGTGCCATCTCTATCCCCTCATGCGCGCCGGCCCCGCAGGCTCGTGCACGGTCTTGTTGCAGTGGTTAGGCTTTGAAGCTTTTGCCGTTGACGGAGATCTCGCCGATCTTCACTTCTGTGAAGGCCTGGCGGTGTCCCTGCATGCGCTTGTACTGCTTTTTGCGCTTGAACTTGAAGACCAGGATCTTGTCGCCGCGGCCCTGGCCAAGAACGGTTCCGGTTACCTTGGCGCCTTCGAGCGACTCTTCAAACGTGCCGGCATCGCCACTGATGGCAATTACGTCCGAGAACTCAACTGCACCCTCGGCATTGGCTGCGTTGGAACCGACGAGCTTTTCGATCTTCAACACGTCGCCCGGGGCAACGCGGTACTGCTTCCCGCCTGTGCGGATCACTGCATACATGGTGGAACCCTCATACGCGGTGGCGGAATCCGGGAGGATTTGCCGCTTCCCAGCGCGTTCTTCAAAGCTGATTTTGTCGTTTGACAGGCTAACTTACGGTGGAAGAAGGCACACCCGTGCTCGACCCTGTAAGTTTATCCCGGTTTTCCACCGCGAGTCAACGGAGGGACGCTATCGGGCGAGAGCCGAGGCGATTGAGTAGAGGGTGATTGCGGAGGCGGCAAGCATCATGAGGCTACGAGCGGCGCTGATCGAAACCAGTCGCCTAAGGCCGGCATCGTGCAAAGTGCCGGTGCGCTCCAAGCGGTTGTGGATGGGTGCAGCGGCGAGCAGGCTGATGAGGACCACGCCGGCATCCAGGGTGAAGAGCGCTATGGCGCTGGTCAGGGTGAAGAACGGGGGCCTCCAGCGCAGGAGCATGCCGCTCGCAAAAAACATGACCACGTGGGGAGCGGTGATGACAGGACCGAGGCGGCGGAGGTAGTCCTTGTGAAGTGTGCCGAAGTCCTGGGGACCAACCCACCGCCAAAGCGGATAGGCAAGGCGGTAGGTATAGCAGTTGACCGCGGTGCAGAAGATGGTCGAGAAGGTGGCGGTCAGGAAAAGCCACACCGTCCAGGTCATGAGAGCCACTTGAGCAGGCGGATGACGCCCATCGGCGCTGCTTTTGAGTGAGCGGAGACATCGGTGCGGGCGTGGATCTCTGCCTTGCGAGCGGCGTAGTAGCGATAGGCGGTGACCATCATCTCTTCATTGGTCAGGGTGGGTCGCCAGCGTAGGCGCTCTCGGATCCTGCGAGTGTCGAAGACGAAGTCCTCCGCGATCATGCGGTAGTGATACGGACCCAGAGGCGACACGCCCAGCTTATGGGCAAGCTTCATGGCGGCAATCGTAGGGGCCTTGGGCAGGCGGGAGACGCGAGCGCTGGTTCCGGCGGCCAGAATCACCGCACTGTAGACGTCTCCGAGCGAGGCGACATGATCCGAGCCGATGTGGAAGAGATCCGATCCGTGATATTCCAGCGTCTGGAGGCAGGCCTGCGCCAGGTCCTGAGCGTAGATGAACTGGTATCGGTTCGAGCCGTCTCCTACTACCCAGACACGGCGGCCTTCGTCGATGAATTCGAAGAGGATGGCGAGCAGCCCGAGGCGGCCTGCGTCGATGATGGTCGGACAGCGAATGATGACGCACTGGAGATCGGGAAATTCGGCGAGGACCTGTTCTCCGGCAAGTTTTGATCGGCCGTAAAGTTCGACGGGTGCGGGCGTTTCGTCTTCAGCAACGTCGCGGCCAAGATTGCTGGCCCACAGGCAGTTGGAGGAGATGAAGACGAGGCGGGGAACACCGGCGACGCGGGCGGCTTCGGCAATGCGGCGCGTGCCGTCGACGTTGGAGGACCAGAGCTCTGCGGCGGAGATACGGTCGTGCGCGAGCATGGCGGCACAGTGCATGACGGAGGCAAAAGACCGCTCGGCGAAGATACGGGCCATCAGTGCGGCGTCGCGGATGTCGCCACGGTAACTGACCAGGTTGGGATGGATGTCGGGATCCGGGACGAGATCAATATTGACGACGGCAAAACCTTCGGCGAGGAGGCGGCGCTTGAGGATTCCGCCAAAGAAGCCGGATCCGCCGGTGACGAGGATTTGTTTCAAGCCAGTTTCCTTCGTGCCGGTTCCGCCGATTGGAAGAGATAGACGATGAAGACAGTAAGGATGGGCTCGAGGGGGTGGCGGAAGCGGGCTTGCACGGTAATGAAATAGTACGTGAAGGGGATGATGAAGAGGGCCCAGAAGAAGAGCCACGCACCCGGGAGCCCGCGGCGTAAAGCGAGAGCAAGACCAAGAAGGCCGCCCAGACTGATAAATGCGAAGTTGAGTTCCCTTATGACCTCGGTTGCCGGGTGGTGATCAACCGGGTGCGGCACGCTGATCCAGAAGAAGTAGATCCGCTTGAAAAAGTTGGCGACGAAGACTTCCG
>JAYVDT010000616.1:0-8504 GCA_043749265.1 Rhodanobacteraceae bacterium
GTGGGCATCGGCCTTGAAGTCGAGTTGGCGAATCGCGTTGTGCAGTACCGAGATGCCCACTCCACCGCCGTAAGCCTGCTGCAACTGCAGAGACTGCGCAAAGTTATGGTCGAAGGTTGCAGCGCCAAAAAAGAACAGACGCGGCGTGAAATACTCATCGCGCTCCGCTTCCGCATGGAAGATGTTCGTCTTTAACGTCGCGGTATTAGCTTGTGACACCGTTCCATACGCTTGGTTATAGTCCAGGCTGGTACGCGACCGAGGCGGCAGCCAGGCCACCTGTGGAGTCGTGCGAACCAGGCTGATCGCACCCGTAAACGATGTCGCGTTCTGAGTGGCGCGTACCAGCGAAGCACCGGCAATGGCCGTTCCACCCCAGCCATGAAAGAGAGACGGCGGATGATTGATCGCCTTGTCGAAGGACGCCGCGTCAACCAGCAAATTGGTGTCCGCCAAAGGGATCATTCTGGGACCCGTTGTCGTCGCGACCGTCAGTTGCTTGTCTTCAACGGTGATTGTGCCTTGCGGGACCACTGCCGAAGCTCTCTGGCGTGTGAGCTTTTCATCCTTGGTCAGAATGGCGAAGTTCTTGTCGGAGCGAAGCTGTTTCACATTGGCCCACTTGACCGTGATCTCACCGGCCATGGGGCTCTTAAACGTAATGCCGTCGCCGTTGGCCCTTTCAAGCTCGCCAGTTAATTGTTCGCCATTGCTGAAGATCAGCGTGTCGAGAGCTTTGTCCACCTGGGCAAATGCAGCCGGAACGAGCAGGAGAAGGACGGCTGTGCTTCGTGTCGCCTGAATTTTCACCAATTAGCCTCTGTAGGTAAGGTAACGCAGTCCGGTGCGACTCTTTCTTGCAAAGCTAATACGATTCACAAAGAACTGCCGAAGCAGTCCTCTGTGAGTCAGTATGGAATATTTAGAAAGTACGTAGTCGGTCAAAGAAGACACGGTAGCGCTTGAGCGCCTGCCGCAGGTCCTCAGTGTTGACCTTATCTCCGCGATCCCACTGCTTTTCAGGCTTCTCGCGGTCAATGGCGAACTGCTTAGCAATGCGCTTCAATATCTTGCTACAAGGCTGTCCGCCTGCTCCATTGCCTGGCGTGGCTCGTCAACAAACGACGTCTGTACCTGATCTGAACATGCACGAAAGTGGTGAAGCTCATCATCAGGAAAGAGCGCTCCGGGCTGGCCGGTGGAGGAAGCGATGGACGTTGGGGCTGATACGTTCTGCGTCTCAACGCGCTGAACGTCCCGTATCTCTGTTTTGGCCGCCGGGATGGGCAACTCGTCGTCCTCGGTTGGCGCATAAATTGTTGCCGCCGTCGGACTGACAACATCCATGTGGGGGTACTTCCGCTTCCCCCAGGGTGTTTGCGTAATTATTTTTTTATAGAGGTACGCGGCAGGGACGTCGCAAAATACTCATGCGTTTGGGGGCTTGATGAGGCTTTTGTACCAGTCACTGCCCGTCCGTTACTGCTTTTCGTTGACCGCTCTGGAGGACATCTTTTTGCCGGCGGGGTCGGTGGTGTTCACGGTAGAGATTGTCTCCGCAGGGGAATATGTTTTCCTTTCCTCACCGTTTGCCGATCCGGCTGTTGGTTTTCCTTGATTCCTCCTTACTCAACTGTGACGGATTTTGCCAGGTTGCGAGGTTGGTCTACGTCGCAGCCGCGGCGGACGGCGATGTGGTAGGCGAGGAGTTGGAGGGGGACTACTTCTAGGATGGGGAGTAGGAGCTCGTGGGATTGGGGGATGTGGATGACGTGCTCGACGAGCTGGGCTATGTGTTCGTCGCCTTCGATGGCTATGGCGATGACGCGGCCGGAGCGGGCGGTTACCTCTTGAATGTTGCTTAGGGTTTTTTCGTACTTGAGGACGCTGGAGGGGTCGTTGGGGTCCTTGGTGGCGATGCAGACTACGGGGAGGGTCTCGTCGATGAGGGCGTTGGGGCCGTGCTTCATCTCGCCGGCGGGATAGCCCTCGGCGTGGATGTAGGAGATCTCCTTGAGCTTGAGGGCGCCCTCAAGCGCGATGGGGTAATGGATGCCGCGGCCGAGGAAGAGGAAGTCGCTGCAGGTACTGAACGACTTAGCCAATGTGGAACATTGGTCATCGACAGAGCGGAGGATTTCTTCGATCTTGCCGGGGATTGTTGCTAGTTCGGTGACGAGGTGCAGCGACTCTTGCGGGGTCACGGTGCCGCGCTGCTGGGCGAGGTAGAGGGCGAAGACGAAGAGGGCCGTAAGCTGGGCGGTGAAGGCCTTGGTGGAGGCGACGCCGATCTCCGGGCCGGCGTTGGTGGTGATGGTGCCCTGGGCGGCACGGGTGATGGCGGCACCGACTACGTTGCAGATGGCGAGGGTCTTGGAGCCTTTGCGGATGAGTTCCTGCTGGGCGGCGATGGTGTCGGCAGTTTCGCCGGACTGGGTGATGAGGAGGCCGAGGGTGGTGGTGTCGGGAATGGGGTCGCGGTATCGGTATTCAGAGGCGTAATCGACATCTACGGGGAGTCTTGCGAGTCGCTCGATCATGAACTTGCCGGCGAGGCCGGAGTGCCATGAGGTTCCGCAGGCCGCGATGGTGATGCCGGTGAAAGCTTTGAACTCGGCCTGGGAGATTTGCATATCGGGCAGGAAGATTTCGCCGGAGTCGAGCGAGACGCGACCGAGGGTGGTGTCGCGGACGGCGCGGGGCTGCTCGTTGATTTCCTTGAGCATGAAGTGCTTGTAACCGGCTTTTTCGGCCTGGATGGGGTCCCAGGTAATGCGGACAGGATGGAGGGGGAGAGGCTTGCCGTCGAAGTCGGTGAGGGTAACGCCGGTTTTGGTGAGGATGGCAACCTCGCCGTCCTGGAGGAAGTGGATGTTGCGGGTGTGGTGAAGGATGCCGGGGACGTCAGAGGCGAGGAAGAACTCGCCTTCGCCGAGACCGATGACGGCGGGTGGGCCCATGCGAGCGGCAACGAGAGTGTCGGGCGCGTGGGCGGAGAGGACGCCGATGGCGAAGGCACCGGTGAGTCGCTTGACGGCTCTTCTTACCGCTTCATCGAGGGGCAGCGCGGGAGGGTTGGGGTCGTTCAGGACGGCGGTGGACTCGTTGGCTTCTGAGACGCGGTCAGTTCCCTGCTGCGCGGCGTGGAGTTCGAGCTCGTCCTGGATGAGGTGGGCGATGATTTCGGTGTCGGTTTCGGACTGGAACTTGTGGCCCTTGGCGATGAGGGCCTGTTTAAGCGAGAGGTAATTTTCTACGATGCCGTTATGCACGACAACGAGGGTGCCGGTGCCGTCGCGGTGGGGGTGGGCATTCTCTTCCGTCGGGCGGCCGTGGGTGGCCCAGCGAGTGTGGCCGATGCCATAGGTGCCGTGGATGGGCGACTTCTCGATGACGGCTTCGAGGTTCTTGAGCTTACCGGGGGCGCGGCGGAGTTCGAGCTGGGAGGGATGCTCGGGTGAACCCCCTACGGCGATGCCGGCAGAGTCGTAGCCGCGGTACTCGAGGCGGCGTAGACCTTCAATGATGACGGGGACAACTGACTTTGGACCGATGTAACCGACGATTCCACACATGGGGATTAGTGTAAGGCACGGGTACCCCCCACCCCCCGCAAAAAGCACGTAAAGTATTCAAAGCATTGAACTTAGGTCCGGACCAAGGCGAGTCCGGACCGGCTAAATATGGCTAAAGTATTCAAAGCAGAGACTTTAGGGTACAGAGGGAAGGCGCTTTTATTGCATCGGTTGAGAACAGTTGAAGCTGGAGGCCGCGTTGGGGTCGCCGGAGGTAGTGTAGCGGGGCCAGGTGGGGAAGGGGCAGAGAGGGCGGCTGCGATGGGTTGGATTGTTGTCGGTGACGGTGAGGGCGTCCGGAGCGGTGCCGTCGAGCCAGCGGTCCAGAGTGCCCAGGGCGTCGAAGCCCGCGTTGAAGGTACCGTGACCGTGGCCGAAGCCGGGGACCAGGTAGAGGCGGACAGCTTTCTCGAGGTCTTGGGGCGGCGTATTTTTCTGGAGCATCTGGTAGTAGAGGACGGAGGCGGCGGTTGGGATGGTCGCGTCAGAGGTGCCGTGGACGATGAGGAACTTACCGCCATGCTGGGCGAAGGGAGCGATGTTGGAGATGCTGGCATCCGAGGCGCGGGACTGGGGGAGGAGTTCGGAGGCGAACTTGCCGCCAGTTGTGGTGTCGAAGGTGAGGGCGTTGAAGTGGGTGTCGCCGGTGAGGAAGAAGCGCAGGACCTGGTCGCCGACGAGGTAGTAGAAGGAGTTGAGGAGGGCCTTGGGGGGATGCTCCGCGTGGTGGAGGAGTCCCATGTTGCCGGTGAGATCGGCACCGGCGAGGATGTTGAAGCCGGGCATGGTTTCGACGCCGTTCCAGAGAGGCACGTCGGTGCGCTGCTCGGAGGCGAAGACCTGGACGGTGTGGAGTTGCTGCGGGGTGAGACAGCCTTTGGGTTGGGTGCTGGAGCAGAGAAGGGTGACGGGGTTGAAGTGGCAGGCGGAGGGATTGGAGATAATGCCATCGGCCAGGCCGTCGAGCTTGTCGCAGGCGTCCATGACGGAGCGGGCGAGGAGTTTGGTCAGGGCCCTGGGAAGGAAGCCTCCGGGAGCGTACATGGCCTGGGAGACGCGGATGAACTGGAGGTCGAGCTCGACCTGATCCCAGGCGGCGAAGGCGCCGAGGACACCGTCATAGTCTGTGGGCCAGCGCTGGACGACGAAGTAGGCTTCGCGCCCGCCGGTAGAGCCGCCCAGGAAGAACATGCGCTGCGGAGGTTTGCCGTAGTGGGCCTGGATGACGGCTACGGCCGCGTCATGGGTTTTCTTGAGGCCGTCCTGGGCGAAGTTGCGACGCTCTTCCATGTTGAGGGCGAAGCGTGCGTTGACGGCGTTAAGTATGTCGGGGAGGAGGATGTAGTGCTTGTGATGGCCGGAGTCTGAACCGAAGGTGGCGAAGCCTCTTGCGAGAGGCGTGAGATCTGAGTGGATGGCGAGGGTAGGCTGCTTGAGGCCGTTGGTCTCGCCGAGGTATCCGTCGAATGCCCCGCCACCGAAGTGGACGGCTTTGCCGTTCCAGGCTTTTGGGAGATTGACCTGGAAGCGGATGTCCTGCGCGGCAGGGTCGACGGGGTGGATGCGTCCGCGGACCAGGCAGAAGGGCCCGGTGTTTCCCTTCCTTGCCGGCATGGTCTTTGCGGAGTCAATGGTGGCTCCCGTAGTGGGAAGACCGATGGTGGAGGCCGGGATTTGGAGGGCCTTCAGGGAGTTGCAGGTTTGCTGGGCCTGGAGCGGGAGGGAGAGGAGGCAGAGAAAGAAAAAGCGAAGCATAGACGTGAGATGCAGGCATGGCGGATTTCTGGTTTGTTATGCGCCACCGTTGCGTAGTTCCCGGGTTTTGACGGTGATCAGGTACTCGTAGAACGAGGCGAGCGTGGCGTAGGTGATGCCGGCGGTGCCGTCGAGGACAGCGCGGCGGACGAACATCATGTAAAGCCACTTGATGAAGGGCCGGCCAGGTAGCTTGTAGAAGATGGCTTTCTGGTGGAGACGGCGGGTGTGGAAGTCGGGGTCGCGGAGGGCGGTCTTGAGGGATGGGTTCTGCAAGCCCTGCTGCGAGACGATGAGTTCGGCTTCCATGCTGCTGTAGAGATTGTGCTTGGTGACCCAGTGAGCGATGCCTTTGGAGAAGGGAAAGTGGTCGAGAGCGGCGGTGAGGTCAACGATGATTCCATCTACTTCCAGCACTTCATTGATGGAGCGGGTGTAGCGGCTACGCTCCGGGCGGACGAGGCGGATATAGAAGGGGCTTAGCTGCGCGTGTTCGAGCCAGGTGTTGAAGAGAAAGTCGCGGCGGCGGAGTTTGAAGCCGGAGATTTCGGGTGAGGCCGTCTGGACGACGCGTTGCATCTCGGCGGAGAGCTCGGGGGTAGGGCGCTCGTCGGCGTCGAGGATGAGGATCCAGGGATTGGCGAAGGGGAGGGCGAGGCCGAAGTTGCGCTGCGCGGCGTAGTTGTCGAAGGTGCGGGGATGGACGTGGGCGCCTGCAGCTTCGGCGATGGCTACGGTGTGGTCTGTGGAGTGCGAATCGACGAGGTGAATGTCGTTTGACCAGGCGACGGAGGCGAGAGCTGCGGGCAGGTCGCGTTCTTCGTTTTTGGTCAGGATCAGGATCGAGATCATGGGTTCATCGTATCGGGTTATCGCGCGAAGCTACGGAGGCAGAGGATTGCATTCAGGCCGCCGAAGGCGAGGGAGCTCGTGAGGGCTATGTTGGGGCGGGTGGTGTCGAGTGCGCGTGGCCGGTTCAGGATCAAATCCAGCGCAAGAACTGGATCGCAGGTAGCGGTTCCGAGCGTGTAGGGCAGGGTACCGTGGTGGAGCGCGAGGGCGGTGATGAGGGTTTCGATGGCGGAGCTTGCGCCGAGCGCATGGCCGTGGAACCCCTTGGTGCCGGACACAGGAATGTTGTGTGCGCAAGGGCCGAAGACGAGTTCAAGAGCGCGGGCTTCGGTGGCATCATTGGCCTGGGTACCGGTGCCGTGCGCGTTGATGTAGGAGATGTCCTTCATCAGCGACTGAGTGGTACCGGGCTGATCCGTGGAGTGCAAGGTTTCGGCGGCGTCACGGAGGCAGGCCTCAATGGCCGCGGCGGGGCCTTCCGGCTTGGGCTGCGTGATGTGGTGGGCGTCGGTAGACATGCCGAAGCCGAGGATCTCCGCGAGGATGGGGGCGTTGCGGGCTCTCGCACTGGCCAGGGTTTCGAGCGCAAGGACGGCAGAGCCTTCAGCGAGGGTCATGCCGTCGCGGTCTGCGGAGAAGGGGCGGCAACTGGTGGCGGAGACGACGCGCATGGAGTCCCAGGCGCGCAGAAACGCACGCGTCAGGGGAGCTTCATGGGCTCCGGCCAGGGCGGCCGTCACCATACCACTACGAATCATGTGGAAGGCGAGGCCAATGGCGTGGGCGCCCGAGGCGCAAGCAGTCGAGATGGTGAATGCGGGCCCGGTGATGCGCTGGTCGATTGCGACCTGGCTGACACCGTTCGAGGCCATGGAGCGGGCGATGGTGAAAGGGTGAACGCGGGCGTCACGGGTGTAAACCTTGGCGATTTCAGGCTCTTCCGCCTGACGTCCATTGGTGCTGCAGCCCAGGACGATGGCGATCTTTGCGGGATCGTGGTGGGACAGGAGTGCGGACTGGACGACGGCCTGTCGCGCGGCGAGAAGACCAAGCTGGGAGCAGCGTTCCGTGCTCTGGAGTTGGCTGTTGCTGAGGCCGGAGAGGTCGAGCGTGGCGATCTGTCCGGCGTTGCGGAACTTGAGCGTGGGGTCGTCCGCGGGAAGGGGCGAGATGCCGGATTTGCCGGCGAGCAACGAAGCCCAGATTGCGTCAGGAGTCGATCCGATGGGGGTGATGCAGCCGGCTCCGGTGATGACTACTCTATGCATACGATCAGTGGCTGCCGGTGAGGGGATATAGGCCTTGACGGCCGAAGAGGGTAAGGTAAAGCGCGCCGAGGGACAGCACTCCGAACCAGATACGGAAGATCAGGATGAGCGCCCGGTGTGGGGGTTTGTACCGTCTGAGTCGTTTGCTCTGCAGATATTTTTCGAAGTAGAGAGCAATAACTCCGAAGATGGCGGCGGCCACTGCGGTGAAGGCAAATAGCTCGTTGTCACGGGTCATGCGGGCTTGGCGGCCTGCAGAGCGCGTACGCCATCAACGATGTCCTGCACTTTGCGAAGTGAGTTAAGGCTTGAGTCGGGGATCTCGATGTTGAATAACTCTTCCACCTCAAACGAAAGGTTGATCTTGTCCAACGAGTCGATGCCAAGCTCGTCGAACGTAGTTGCTGGAGTGATGCTCGTCGGATCGATGCTCTTCGATTTGGCGATGAGCTCGATGATGGAGGCGTCCAAATTATCCTTTAGGGCGGGCATGTGGACAGTTTACTCCGGCGAAATGTGTTGGGCTCGTCACCCCACTTCAGAGCAGCAGATATCTCGTGAAGTGGGGTCGGGGTTTACCAGCGAAGAAGGACCAGTTCCAGGCAAAAGGCAGGTCCCATCGCGGCCAGAATGGAGTAGGTTCCCGGCTTACCGGGGTGATTCTTGATGGTGTCTTCCAGCACGCACAGGACGCTGGCCGCAGAGAGATTGCCGACCTCGCCGAGAGACTTCCAGCTGAGAGCCAACGCCTCCTTGGGCAGATCGAGGGCCTTCTCGGTAGCTTCAAGAACCTTCGGACCACCGGAGTGGAAGACCCACGAGCTTATATCCGCAAGCGTGAGATTCTGCGAGGCGAGGAAGCTGTCGACGTCGCCGCGCAGGTTTTCCAGCACGACCTTGGGCACGTCCGGTGACAGGACGATGCGGAAGCCGGTGTCGCGAATATCCCAGCCCATGATGTGTTCGGTGTGGCGATAAAAGGTGCTGCGCGTGGCGAGAATCTTGGGCGTGGCGACGGGCGGATTGGGCAGTACGGCATCGTCGCCCGCAATGA
>JAYVDT010000617.1:0-2516 GCA_043749265.1 Rhodanobacteraceae bacterium
GAGGGAGCCTAGTCCCCAGCTACAGGCTGCTCTACACGCGTCCGCGAAGGTCTCCGCCGAGCCACCACGCCCTCCGCCCGAGTCCGCAGCCGATCAAAAAACAGGTAAATCACCGGCGTAGTAAACAATGTCAGAGCCTGCGAAACAATCAATCCGCCCACGATCGTGATCCCCAGCGGTCGCCGCAACTCGCTCCCGGTCCCTGTCCCAAGCGCCAGTGGTAACCCACCCAACAGCGCTGCCGCCGTCGTCATCATGATCGGCCGAAAGCGCATCAGGCACGCCTGGAAGATCGCCTCTTCCGGCGTCTTGCCTTGCTCTCGCTCCGCCACCAGCGCAAAGTCGATCATCATGATCGCGTTTTTCTTCACAATGCCGATCAGCAAAATGATCCCGATCATGGCGATTACGCTCAGATCCACCTTGAACAGCAGCAGGAACAGCAGCGCGCCCACACCCGCAGAAGGCAGCGTGGAAAGAATCGTAAGCGGGTGAATATAGCTCTCGTACAGGATGCCGAGAACGATATAAACGGCTACCAGCGCCAGCAGAATCAGCAAAGGCTCACTCGAAAGTGATTGTTGAAATGCCTGCGCCGTGCCCTGAAAGCCGCCATGAATCTCCGACGGCATCCCAATTTTTGCGCGCGTAGCCTCGATTGCCGCCGTAGCGTCGCTTAAGCTCGCACCCGGCGTCAGGTTGAAACTCAACGTAGCCGCAGGGGTCTGTGACTGGTGGTTGACGCTCAGCGGAATCCGCAATGTCTCCAGATGCGTCACAGCGGTCAAAGGCACCATCGCCCCCGTCGTGCTTTTTACATAGATACTCTTCAACGCATCCGGATCGCGCTGGTACCGCTGCGCCACTTCCATCACGACGTGGTACTGATTCAGCGTTTCATAGGTGGTCGAAACCTGCCGCTGGCCAAAGGCATCGGAAAGCGTCGCATCAATCGTCAGCGGCGAAACCCCAAGCCTGCTCGCTGTCCCGCGGTCGATCACAAGCTGCGTGCGCAGTCCCAGATCCTGCTGGTCGGTGGCCACATCCTTCAACTCCGGAAGCTTCGCCATCGCTTCCATCAGCTTGGGCGACCACTCGTTCAGCTCCGCCAGACTCTCGGTCGTCAAAGTGTACTGATATTGCGTCACAGACCCACGCCCGCCAATATTCAGTTCCTGGGCCGACTGCAAATAGAGCGTCACGCCTGGGAAACTGGCTGTCTTTTTCCGGAGGTCCGTGATGATCTTCTCTGCACTCTGACCACTCTTCTGGCGCTCCGCATCCGGCGCGAGGAACATGAACAAATTGGCCGAGTTTAACCCACCGCCACCCGGTCCGCCGCCGCCCAGGAACATCATCACATTCTGGACGCCCGGCTCCTTGCGAACTATGTTGACTATCTCTGTCGCCTTATCCTTGATGGCGTCGAAGCTGACGTCCTGCTGTCCGCGAATCGAACCGAAAATACGCCCCGTGTCCTGCTGCGGGAAGAAGCCCTTGGGTACGATGACGTAGAGATACATCGTCAGCGCCACGGTACACAGCCAGATGACCAGCATGAGCGTCTGCCGCCGCAACACGGCCCGCAGCGCGCGCTCGTACTCGCGGTTGAGCCACGCCAGCGCGCGCTCCCCGAGCGTGTAGAACCACCCATGCTTGTTGGTGCCGTGCGGCTTCAAAAACTTCGCGCTCAGCATTGGCGTCGTCGTCAGGCTCACGACCAGCGAAACTATAATGGCCGCTGACAACGTTACGGCAAACTCGCGGAATAGCCGGCCTACAATGCCGCCCATTAATAGGATCGGAATGAAGACGGCGATCAGTGACGTGCTCATCGAGAGGACGGTGAAGCCGATCTCCTTCGAGCCCAGCATGGCTGCGTCGAAGGGCGACATGCCCTCTTCCAGATGGCGGCTGATGTTTTCGATCACCACAATCGCATCATCCACCACGAAGCCCGTGGAGATCGTCAGCGCCATCAGGCTCAGATTGTCGAGTGTGTAGCCCATCAGGTACATGATTCCGAATGTGCCAAGCAGGCTGAGTGGCACTGAGACGCTTGGAATCAGGGTTGAACGAACCTCGCGCAGGAAGATGAAGACCACGAGAATTACGAGAACGATAGAGATGATAAGCGTGCGCGTGACGTCCTTGACGCTCGCGCGGATGGTTGTCGTGCGGTCCAGTGCGACCCGGATGTTGATGGCCGGCGGTATGGACGCCTGCAGCTTCGGCAGCATGCGAAGCACGTTATCGACGGTGCTGATGACGTTGGCCCCCGGCGACTTGAAGACGACCAGCAGAATCGCGGGCTTGCCGTTGAAGCGCCCGCCGGTCTGGATATTCTCGACTCCGTCTTCAATCTCGGCCACATCGCTCAGGCGCACGATGCCATGTGCGGACTTGGCACCGTTGGTGACGGAAGATGCTGCCGCAGTGGGGGTGGTTGCTGCCGTCGTTGTCGCCGTGGCACGGGGCGCTGTAGTCGCGGCTGCAGTGGTCTGTGAAGGAGAGGT
>JAYVDT010000618.1:0-2514 GCA_043749265.1 Rhodanobacteraceae bacterium
CGCGAGCATACCCGGTCTCGCGTCCACCCACACGCAAATCTGCTAACCTCGGTCGAGTGAACATCCTCTTTGTCGGCGACATCTTCGGCTCCGCCGGCCGCCATATCGTTCGTGAGCATCTGCCCCAGTTATTGGAGACCCACGCAGTCGATCTGCTGGTCATCAACGGCGAAAACTCTGCCGGCGGCTTCGGCATCACGCCTTCCATCGCAGAAGAAATCTTCGACCTCGGCGCCCACGTGATCACCACCGGAAACCACATCTGGGACAAGCGCGAGGTCTTCGATTACATGACCGTACCTGAAAACTCACACGCCCGCGGCCGCCGCATCATCCGCCCCGCAAACTACACCACCAAGGCGCCCGGCTACGGCGTCTACGAAGGCACCCTGGCAGACGGCCAGACCTACGCCGTAATCAACCTCCAGGGTCGCGTCTTCATGTCCGCCTGTGACGACCCCTTCCGCAAGGCCGATGAGCTACTCTCGAAGATCAAGGCCAAGGTAATCCTCCTTGATTTCCACGCCGAGGCCACCAGTGAAAAAGTCGCCCTCGGCTGGTATCTGGACGGACGCGTCACCGCCGTCCTCGGCACCCACACGCACATCCCCACAGCGGACGAGCGCATCCTTCCCGACGGCACAGCCTACCAGACGGACGTGGGCATGTCCGGACCGTACGACTCCGTGATCGGGGTCGAAAAAGAGCTTGTCCTGCAGCGTTTTCTCACCGGAATGCCGACTAAGTTTGAGCCAGCCAAAGGCAATCCCAAGCTTGCCGCAACCCTGATCGAGTGCGACGGCGCAACTGGCAGGGCCTACTACATTCGCCGCTTCCTTCTCGGCGAATGAAGTAGGCCTGTCGCCCCCACAAACTAGCGCGAAGCAATATCCCTAGCGCGAAGCGATCTCGGACGTCCCCGCCTGCACATCCGGAACCATAGAGCGTAGCGACCCGAAAACTTGGTTCAATACTGTACGAAAAGACCGGTGCCGACTCGGAACTTCCTGCCAGCGAACCTTGCCGAACATCTCCGCCTCCGGCCTCGCAAAATAATACCCTTGCATAAAGCGAATCCCAAGACTCTGGAGTGATGCCAGTTCCTCCGCCGTCTCAACCCCCTCGGCAATCATCTTTATTCCCAGCGACTCGCACAGCATGCAGAAGCTCCGAATAATCCTCTGCCGGTTTACGCTGCGGTCGATCCCCTTCGTCAGACAGCGATCCAGCTTCAACACGTCCGGCACGCAATCCGCCAGCATACTGATACCCGCGTAGCCTGCTCCAAAATCGTCAATTGCGGTGGAAAAACCATGAGCCCGGTGCGTTTCCAGGAAGTGCCTCAGATGCATGCTGTTACTCTTCACATCTTCGGTCAGTTCCAGCACAATCTGGCTCGGCGCGATGTTGAAGCGGTCAGCCGTCTTTCGCACAAACTCGGCTTCCTGCACCGCACTCTTCACACGCGGCGTGATGTTGATGCAAAGCTTCTTCCCCGCCCACTCTTCCTGTTTCTTCGATGCAATGCGAAGCGACTTGACGATGGCGCTGTGATCAAGCATGCGACGAGCCCTGCTTCCCAGACCAGCAGCCAGGTCAGAGTACGTCTCCCCTTGCGGTCCACGCAACAAAGCCTCAAACGCGAAGATCGATTGCTCCTGCACGTCAACTATGGGCTGAAATGCGATCGAGAACTTCGGCAGAACGACTTCTTCGATATGCGGAGCAATCCGCATCACGTGCTGGTGTGACATTCGACCCTCGTTGATAAATCCGGTAAGCATGCGCATCCCTAAGTTGGTCCGACACCATCGAGACTGTCGCCCAGGAGCGACAACTC
This sequence comes from Rhodanobacteraceae bacterium, assembly GCA_043749265.1. Lineage (GTDB taxonomy): Bacteria > Acidobacteriota > Terriglobia > Terriglobales > Acidobacteriaceae > Edaphobacter. Next base: position 1,841 of record JAYVDT010000618.1, read on the forward strand.
CCAGCATAGCGACTCCAGTGCCGTCCCAACAAACAATCCCATGCAACTTGTCGGTGGAGAGGGGTACCACTTCAGGGTCACAGGCACTCCTGGGGTTGGCGAACATGGCTCTTCTGGCCCAGTGAGCGAACGGCTTGGGATCATTTGAAGTGTTCGTCCTCCCTGCGGCGCGATGGGGAGAAATTCAGTATGCACGTATTTAAACGCCGCCCCTCTCGCCTTCGTTATCAGCAGAGGCCCTACCAATCAGGTAAATTTTCCGGCTATTCCATGACGACGAGTGCAAGCAAAGTCCCCTACCACCGAGGCCCGGACACCACCCGGCCTTGCAACAGCGTTTCCTCGCCGACGCCCTCACCTGGCTCACCACATAAGCCTCAGTCGTTATCATCTCGCAGCAAATCGAAGGACCGTGCAGTAAGTAGACGCACCTCTTAAGCACCCACCACAGACAGAAAAGGCCGCCTCAACCGAGGCGGCCTTCCCAGTACCAAACAGACCGTTATCTATGCCGCGCAGGAGCCTTCTTCACGGGCGCCTTGGTAACCGGCTTAGCAGACTTCTTGGCTACTTCCTCACCATCGCTCATCGTAATCATCAGCGGAGACTGAGTATAAGACGCGTAGGTTCCGGTCAAGCTGATCTTCGAGCCAACCGCAGGAACCGTCTTCAGC
>JAYVDT010000619.1:0-2511 GCA_043749265.1 Rhodanobacteraceae bacterium
TTGAGGAGGAAGTCGCCGTTGATGGCACCCGAGAGAACGGTGCTTCCTGGAGCCTTGGCGATTTCGAAGGGCTCGCCGGTGAGGTAGGACTCGTCCATGGAACCGGTTCCGGAGAGGACGACGCCGTCGACAGGGCAGATCTCGTGGGGATAGAGGAGGACCTCTTCGTTGATGGCGACGGACTCGATGGAGCGGTCTTGTGTGGATCCGCCGGATTGCACGACATGGGCTATCTGGGGCATGCGTTTGGCGAGAGCGCTGAGGACGGAAGAGGCTTTGCGCGTGGCGAAGTCTTCCAGAGTCTTACCGCCGGAGAGCATGAGAACGATAATGGCGGCGACCCAGTATTGATGCATGAAGAGCGATGTGACGATTGAGAGAGCGGCAAGGATGTCGACGCTGAAGTTGCCGTGAATGATTTCTTTGATGAGGTTGTAAAAGAGCGGAATCATGCAGAGGACGATGCCGGTGAGGAGCGCGATGGACCAGAGATCGTTATGGAAGAGGCGTAACGTGCCGGCTGCGAGGAGGGTGGAGGTCGCGAGAATAGCGACGGTCTTGTGGGCGGTGGCGCGAGTCCACCAATCTGCGAGTTGAACCTTTGAAAGCAAGAGGGCGCCCTTGCGGTGACGTTAGCAATTTTGCTGTCGGAAGCGATGTGCTGGTGGTCACATTCCGGCGTTCAGGGAGTTTTGTAGACTCCAGCGGGAACGGTAATGGCTGATAACTTCTACAGGCGCACTCGATACGTGGTGGCCGCAGGTGCGGTAGCGATTTCCGCAATTGCAATCTTGTGGATGGCGCGAGATATTCTGTTGTTGTTTTTTGCAGCGGTTCTGCTTTCGACCGTATTGTGTGCGGTGGCGGATTGGATTGTTGAACATATCGGGCTGACGCGGATGTGGGCACTGGCAGGGGTATACGGGGCTTTCGTGATGGGGGTGGTTCTGGCCTTGTGGTTGCGCGGGCCGGCGATTGTTGCCCAGTTTGGCGAGTTGGTGGCGCAGGTACCGGAGTCGTCGCAGCGGGTGTGGGCTCTGTTGTCAAGACAGAGTTGGGCGCAATGGCTTACGGCACGCGTGGCGACGTCGAGTCAGATCTCGAGCTTTGCGTCATTTGTGCTGGGCAAGATGGGAAATGCGATCACGGATACTGCATCGTTCACGATTGGCATTCTGGTTGTGTCGTTCGCTACGTTGTATCTGTCTTTTGAGCCGGAGGCTTACCTGGATATTCTGTTTCGGTTGATGCCGGCGGAACATCGTGTGCGGAGTCGCAGGGCTTTGGATCTGGTGGCTGCGACACTGCGTTCGTGGATGGTGGCGAAGGCGATTTCGATGGCTTTTATCGGAGTAATTATTTCGTTTGGTTTAAGTGTGTTGCAGGTGCCACTGGCGCTGACACTGGGTACGGTGGCCGCCCTGCTGACATTCATCCCGAACCTGGGGGCGATCGCTTCCGTTGTTCCGGCGGCGTTGCTGGCGTTTGCAATCAGCCCGCGTAAAGGCGTGCTGACCGTGGTGCTGTTTGTGCTGGCACACTTTCTGGAAGGCAACGTAATTACGCCGCTGGCTGAACGCGAGTTCGCGAAGACGCCGCCGGCGATAACGCTGGGGGTGCAATTGATTCTGGGGTTGATGAGTGGAGGACTTGGCGTGGCGCTGGCGGCGCCCGTGACGGCGGTGGGATTGTGTTTACTGCGTTTCTTTACCGCGGCTGAGGCTGTGAACGCGGTGCCGCTGGGTGAGCGAAAGTTGCGGGCATCCTGATTTTCCTTAGGCGCGGAGAGGTTTGATGTTGCTCCCGTTGAGGTGGACTTTATCGCTTGAATAGAAGATAAGAGGGAGCAACTGCAAGGCAGAGATGATGGCGACGAAGCCGAGGAGCATGCCCGTGCCATGGTTGGAGAAGGTGGTTCCGTATAGCAGGGAGAAGCCGAGAAGAAGCTCGGCGATGCCGCCTACGATGAAGCTCCTGCGATAACCGCGATGATGATGGAGGTGTCGCGCCATCCGGATCTCTGCGATGCCGAAGAGGAAGGCATGAGGCGCGGCGACGACGGCGACTGTCTGGACCGAGGCGGTATCTGAAAGTGCGAGGAAGAAGCCGGATGCAAGGGAGATGAGGGCGAGCGTGAGATAGATCCACAGCTCGCGCTGGTGCTGTTTGCCAAATTGAAAGGCTACGAATCCATCGATGATGCCCATGATGACGAAGGTGGCGGCGGCGAGGCTGACGACGGCGAGCGAGGCCAGTTCTTCCATGTGTTCATTGGACAGACTGGGCTCCAGGCGCATGAGGAATGCCATGAAGATGATGAGTAAAAAAGCTAGCGAGAGAAAGACCACGCGATGTAGTTTGAACCCAGAAGTCATGCCGGCCCCCGCAGATAAAGGTTATCCATGGGATGAGTATCGGACTGGATGAGCGCGGTGTCTGTGATGGAGGACACGAAGTTTGGCGTTGCTCAAATGTTTCGCAGCGTAACATTTGAGGAGATTCTGTTAACTT